>NZ_BAAGYK010000165.1:0-29235 GCF_054779355.1 Azotobacter armeniacus | reverse complement strand
CTTTTGGGGGCGATCAGGATAACGATATACGTGGATGGCCGCTCCGTAGGTCGGGTTAGCGTAGCGTAACCCGACAGCCTGCCCGGCATTGCCCGTCGCGTCGGATTACGCCCTGCGGCTAACCCGACCTACAGTTGCAGCAGTGATCTGGTATTTGATGAAAATGCTCTATGTGAAGGCCCACCAGCACAGTGCCGGTGCGGCCAGCGACCAGCCCGAAGCCATCGGCACAAGCCGGGCAGGAAACACGAGCAAGCTCCACCTGGCCGTCGATGCGCATGGATTGCCCGTGGCCTTCGAGATCACCGGGGGCGAGGTCAGCGACTGTAGCTTGGCCCCCGAGCTGATTGCACAACTGCCGTCTGCCGCGGTGATCGTGGCCGACAAGGGCCATGACAGCGAGCGCATCCGCGAACGGATCGAGGCGCAGGGCGCCCGGGCGGTCATCCCCCGAAAGCGCAACTCGATCAAGGGCAATGCCGATCTGGACCGGGGGCTGTATCGCTACCGGCATCTGGTCGGGAACGCCTTTGCGCGGCTGAAGCATTACCGCGCCGTGGCGTTCCGCCACGACAGGCTGAAGCGAAATCACGAGAGCAGGGTAGCCATGGCCTGTGGGTTCCTGTGGCTCCCCATGTAACGTCAACACCCCCTAGGGCGGCGAGCGTTAGCGAGAGGGAGGGGAGGATGTCAAAATCGGCAATCCGCGTTGTCCGAGCATTCGCTGATCTTCGTGGCCGTGGCTGGCTTCGAGGGCCAGGTTTGAATTTTCCTGGAGTCCACGTCGTGAAAAAGTCTGCGCGCATTCGCTGCCTGCCAGCCGTCCTGGGTACGCTTCTCTCCCTGCCGGCCTTGGCCGCCGACGACGGCTACACGCCGGCCTATTCCACCTGCATGGACGCCTCGGGCGGGGTGACGGCGAACATGGTCGACTGCATGGCAGCCGAGACGCGGATTCAGGATGCGCGCCTGAACCAGGGCTACCAGGCCGCCATGCAGGCCCTGGACGCCGAGCACCAGGCTCGATTGCGCGATGTCCAGCGCCTGTGGATCAAGTACCGCGACGCCAACTGCAGTCTGCACGCCAGCTTCACCGGCGGCACCATCGACCGCATCAACGGCGCCTCCTGCGTCCTCGACATGACCAAGACGCGCGCCGACGAGCTGGCGTCGTTTGTCGTTTGGGGGAAGTAATGCCAGCGCCGATTTGAACGTGCGAGCTTCCGAGCTGCCTGTTCGGCAGTAAAACTGCGCGGTGCAACACGACGGTGGCCTGCCACTTTTCTGAGCTGCCTATACGGCAGTGAAGCCGTGATTCAAACAACCAATCCATTGCTTGGCAAGGAAAAGTCCGATCCCCTATAAAATTGCCGGTCCGTGTCGAGTCTGCGCCGGCCGCCGTTCATCCCGGCACGGCGCCAGCCATTTACCAACCCTTTCGCGATTTGCGGGAGTCGCTGGAACTATCTCACATGTGAGATATTGCTCGTGCTGGATTTTTGTTCTAGCTTATCTCACATGTGATGTGCTTTTGGTGAGCCATGCCAGTCAGGAAATCCACCTCGAGCGGAGCTCCGGAGCCGGGCGCCGGGCCGGCCGGGACGAAGAAGAAGCCGGGCGTGATGAAGAAGCCTTCCAGCTTCTACATGAAGCGCATGCGCAGCGGGCTGGCCGAGGCCGGCTATGTGAAGCACGAGACCTGGGTGCTGCCCGAGAATCGGGAACTGCTCAAGCAGCTCGAGAAGCGACTACGCCAGCCGGTGTTGGCCGGCACATTCAAACTGGAGGAATACATGAGCGCAGGGGAAAACTGGACCATCGACCGCCTCTACAGCGCCCTGCAGGCGCTGGAGAACGTGGCATCCGGGGAGATCGGCATCACCCTGGTTCAGGGCGCCGAGCCGAGCATCAAGCTGGAGATGAACGAGTACGGCGGCCTGCCGATCTACATCGCGGTGGTGGGCGAGCAGATCATCGTCGACTCCGTGCTGGTCGAGCTGGAGGCCATCGCCGACGTCGCCCGGTTCAACGATGCCGTGCTGCGCAGCCGGGAGCTGTTCCCGCTGTCCTCGATCGGCATCGAGACGATGCCCAACGGGCAGACCGTCTACAACATGTTCGGTGCACTCAGCGCCGGCTCCAGCCTCACCAACGTGGTGACCGAGGTCTTCACCCTGGTCGACAATATCCAGCACGCCACCGAGGCGTTCGAAGACTTCTTCAAGTAACAGGGGAGTATCCGCATGTCAGGCACGTCCATCTGGAGCAAGCTGCTCACCGCCATCCGCGGCGGCGCCAACGAGGTCGGCGAGGCCGTCGTCGACCATCAGGCATTGCGCATCCTCGATCAGGAGATCCGCGACGCCGACAGCGCGCTGGCCAGCGCCCGGCAGGAGCTGGCCGCGATCATGGCCAAGCACAGCCTGGCGACCCGCCGTGTGGCCGAGTACGACGGCAAGATCAAGGATCTCGAAGCCAAGGCCATGGCCGCGCTGAAGGCCAATCGCGAGGATCTGGCGACCGAGGTCGCGCAGATGATCGCCAACCTCGCCAACGAGCGCGAGACCGAGCACAGGCAGGCGAGCGAGTTCGGCGCCTACGTCGAGAAGATGCGCAAGGACGTCGCCAAGGCCGAGGCGCGCATCAGGAGCCTGCGCCAGCAGGTCGACATGGCCAGGGCCCGCGAAAGCGTGCAGAAGGCCCAGGTCAGCGCCTCGATCGCCAGCGGTGGGGCCAACGGCAAGCTGGAGACCGCCGTCGGCACCCTGAACCGCCTGAAGGCGAAGCAGGACCAGCGCGCCGCCGAGCTGGAGGCCCAGGAGCAGTTGGCCGAGGCCTCCACCGGCAACGATCTGGAGCGCCGGCTGAAGGAGGCCGGCATCGTGCCCGACGCCGGCAGCGCCAATGCAGTGCTGGAGCGCCTGCGCAAGCAAGCCGCCGAGTGAGGCCGGGGCAGCGGAAGGGGCGGGGAAGAGCCCGTCCCTTGCGTGCCGGAATTCAGAGATAGGAAGTGAATATCGTCGGCGGATTCGGGGTGGTGGCCGGCCTGGCCGGGCTGATGCTCGCGCTGCAGGTGGTCAATGCGCTCAGCGGCTACAGCCTCAACGGTTTCGGCCTGCTGCCGCAGTCGCCCGCGGGGCTGGCGGGCATCGTCGCCTCGCCCTTCCTGCATGGCTCGTTCCTTCACCTGGCCGGCAACCTGGTGCCCTTTGTGGTGCTGGGCATGCTGGTGGCCGCCGACGGCGTGCGGCGCTTCGTCGCCGTCAGCCTGGTCATCGTCCTGCTCGGCGGCCTGCTGGTCTGGCTGCTCGGCCGGGAGGGAGTGCACATCGGCGCCAGCGGCTGGGTGTTCGGTCTGTGGACCTGGCTCCTGGCGCGGGCCTGGTACCACCGCAGCTGGCGGAATATGCTGATGGCCGGCGTCGCGCTCTTCCTCTACGGCGGCCTGGTCTTCGGCCTCCTGCCGTGGCAGGGAACCTCGTTCGAGTCGCACATCGCCGGAGCGCTCGCCGGTTTCGTCGCGGCGCGGCTGTTGCCGCCCGACGGCAGGCGGCGAGGCGCCCGTGCATGAGGCGGCAGGCTTTCGGGGCGGCGCGGTTTGGGTGAACCGGCCGAACCCTTCAATGGAATCGGGAATCCATGTCGATCTTCGTATTGCTGCGCTTCTACGCGGCCACCTTCTTCGAGCGCTTCAGCTGGGTCGGACTAGGCCTGGCCATGGCCGTACACACCCTTGTGGCCTACGCGGGCCTGCTGGCGCTGGGGGAATCCCAGCTGACGGACCCGGCGACCTATGCGTACTTCTATCTGACCACGACGCTGACCGTCGGCTACGGGGATCTCACCCCCCTGTCGCCGGCCGGGCGCATCTTCGTGGCCGTCTGGGTGATGCTCGGCGGTATCGCCCTGCTCACCGCAGCGATCGGCAAGACAACCAATCTGGTGATTGAACTCTGGAGAACAGGCATGAGGGGCAAGGGGGACTACTCCGATCGCACGGCCCATACGGTGCTGATCGGCTGGGAAGGGAGGGTCAGCGAGCGGGTCGTCGAGCTGCTGCTCCAGGACGAGACCTCCAACGACAACCTGATCGTGATCTGCGATGCAGTCCTGGAGGAGAACCCGATGCAGGGCAAGGCCGCCTTCGTCAGGGGCGACAGCCTCTCCTCGGCCGCGCTGCTGCGCCGCGCCGGCGTGCCCAGCGCCGAGCGGGTGCTGGTGCGCACCGGCTCGGACGACCTGACGCTGGCCACGGTGCTGGCAGTCAACCAGCTGAAGCCGGCGGGCCACGTCGTGGCGCACTTCAACGACAGCGAGATCGCGGCCCTGGCCCGCTCCTACGCGCCGAAGCTGGAGTGCACCTCCGGCATGGCCATCGAGATGCTGGTGCGCTCCTCCCAGGATCCAGGCTCGTCGGAGGTGATCAACGAGCTGCTCAGCGTCGGCCAGGGCGCCACGCAGTATCGGCTGAAGCTCCCGGAAACCTTCGAGGGGCTGTTCGGCGTCCTCTACCAGCGCCTCAAGCAGCGCCACAACGCGACCCTCATCGGCTACCGCGCCACCGGCGAGTACCAGCCGGCGATCAATCCTCCCGGCGACACCCCGATCAAGGGCGGCGAGCTGTTCTACATCGCTTCCACCCGCCTCCGGGAGGACTTTCATGAGCTGGTTTAAGCGCGTGCTGGGGATCGAGGCCCCGAAGAGCAGGTCCACAGCACCGGCGGCAGGCCCGCTGGGACTCGGCTGGGGCCGGGCCGTGAGCTTCGACGGCAGCCTGGGACTGCTGCTCGAGGGCCGCTCCCGGGTGCGCATTCCCGCCAGCCAGCAGATCTGGAGCGAGGGCGTGATCGAGCTCGGCCAGTCCACCTGGCTTTCCCGCTACTATATGGACGATCAGGATTTCTGGCTCCAGGTCCACACCACCGGCGAGCGGGCCGGGCAGGTCGAGTCGCTGATCCTGTTCAACTACCTCGACTGCACGACCGTCGCCAGCGAGGCGGAGCTGCGCCGCCTGGCGGGGCCGGACAGCCCCATCGGCCTGCCGCGTTACCGCCTCGACGGCGACGAGTTCGCGCGGGAATGGGGCAGCGAGGAGGGCCAGACCGAGCTGGTGGCCTTTTTCGAGCGCGTCCGCAGCGCGAACGAGTCCTACGGCATCGATCACCGCGCGATGCTCTATGCCCGCGAGACGGGGCTCACCGAGCGGCGGGAGTTCCTGCTCTTCTCGGTCGAGGAAGATGAGGAGGGCGTCGTCAGCCTCAGCACCGCGCTGGGCGTCTCGCTCTACACGACCGACCTCCAGGTTATCTGAAACAGGGAAATGCCCATGCTCGACGCATTGCAAATATCGCTCAACAAAGCGGCCGTGTCCGGATTCATCGTCTACATTCTGGGAGCGGCGGTCCTGTTCGCCCTCTTCCAGCTGGTCTACACGCGGCTCACGCCCCACCGGGAGTTCACGCTGATCCGCGAGGGCAACGTGGCGGCGGCGATCGCCCTGGCCGGGGCGATCATCGGCTTCGCCATCCCCGTCAGCAACGTCATTGCCTATTCCGTCAGCCTGCTCGACTTCGTGATCTGGGCCCTCATCGCCGCCATCGTCCAGCTGTTGGCCTTCTTCGCCGTCAATCTGGTGCTCCGGGACCTGTCGGCACGGATCCAGAAGGGCGAAGTCGCCTCCGGCATATACGTGGCGGCGGTGGCCGTCGGCGTCGGCCTGCTGAACGCCGCCTGCATGACCCCCAACTGAACGGCCGACGGGAGGTCCCAATGAAGCGAAGTAGTTACGTGCAACTGTCCCTGGCCACCTCGATCAGCCTGGCGATCGCCGGCTGCGACGGGGCGCAGGACACCTATACCGTCCAGGAGACGTTTCGCTTCCAGTCGGTACAAGAATGCGTGAACCGGAAGTTTCCGGTCGACGTCTGTTCCGACGCCTACATGGCCGCCCTGGCCGAGCATCGCCGCATCGCGCCGCTGTACGACCGCCAGGCCGACTGCGAGGCCGACTTCGTGCCCGGCTACTGCCAGACGGACTCCGCCGGCCGCTACGTCCCGCAGCTGGGCGGCTTCGAGCTGAGCGCCGGCGGCACCGTCACCCAGGCGCAGATGGACAGCGCCAAGGCCCAGGCGGCCGCCTCCGGCGACTCCGGCAGCGGTCTGCTGATGGGGCTGCTGATCGGCAGCATGCTGGGCAACAGCGGCGGGCGCTATTACAGCGAGCCGGTCTATCGCTACCGCGATGGGCGCGGAGCCTTCTCCACCTCCACTCTGTCCCGGCGCATCGAGACGGGCGCGACCTTCCCGAACTCGCAGCAGAGCCGCTACGGCAAGGGCTACAGCAACAGTACCAGCAGGCCGATCTCGACCTCCTCCGCCACCTCGCGCGGCGGCTTCGGCAGCCAGTCGAGCGCGCGCGGCGGCTGGGGCGGCAGCCGCAGTTCCGGCGGCTGAGGAGGCTTCATGCAGAGAATCGCGATCGACGAACGGCCGGACTGGAGACAGACCGCCGAGCGGCTCGGCTTCCGCTTCCACACCATCGACGGCGAGGCCTACTGGGACGAGCGCGCCTACTACCGCTTCAGCCTCGCCCAGGTCGAGAACGACATCGAGGCGCCGACCAACGAGCTCCACGCGATGTGCATGCACCTGGTGGACCGGGTGGTGCGCAGCGAGGCGCTGCTGGCGCGCCTGGCGATTCCGCCGGCGTTCCACGAGCTGATCCGGACCTCCTGGGTCGAGGGTCATCCGCACCTCTACGGGCGGATGGACTTCTCCTATGACGGGCGCGGGCTGGCCAAGCTGCTGGAGCTGAACTACGACACCCCGACCAGCCTCTATGAGGGCGCCGCCTTCCAATGGGGCTGGTTGGAGGAGTGCATGGCGCTCGGCAGGCTGCCCCGCCACGCCGACCAGTTCAACAGCATCGAGGACCAGTTGCGCCAGGCGTTCTCCGAGCTCGGCATCCGCCGCCCCTTCTACTTCGCCTCGATACGGGGCTCGGCGGAGGACCGGGGCACGACCGATTACCTGCGTGGCATCGCCGAGCAGGTGGGCATCGCGACCCGCCACATCGACCTCGAGGACATCGGCCTGAGCGCCGACGGCCGCTTCGTCGATCTGGAGGAGCGCTGGATTCCCCACCTGTTCAAGCTGCATCCCTGGGAGTTCGTCTTCCACGAGCCGTTCGGCGCGGCGGTGGCGGACTGCGACACGCAGTTCTTCGAGCCGCCGTGGAAGGCGGTGCTCTCCAACAAGGGCATCCTGCCCCTGCTCTGGGAGTTCAACGAGGGCCATCCGAACCTGTTGCCCTGCCACCTGGATCGCGACCCGTCGAAGCCGGTGCCCAGCGGCTGGGTGCGCAAGCCCTTCTTCTCGCGCGAGGGGGCGAATGTGGAGCTGTGCACGACGGAGGGCGAAGTGCTCAGGGTGAATGGTCCCTACACCGACGCGCCCTATATCCTGCAGGCCTTCTCGCCGCTGCCGCGCTTTGGCGACAACCACACCCTGGTGGGCTCCTGGGTGATCGGCGACAGCGCCGCGGGCATGGGCATCCGCGAGGACGACAGTCCGATCACCCGCGACTCCAGCCGCTTTCTGCCACACGTCATTCTCGATTGAGCGGGGGATGGCGCACGGAATTTCCTCCCGCCCGACGCTCGCCTGGCCCTGGCGGGTCAGGATGTCGTGGCGGGGGTTGCCTGCCGACGCGCCACTTCGCGGGTATCGATGATCCGCAGGCTGAGCAGCGGGAATTCGCACTTGCGCCCCTGGCGGTCGTAGCCGCCGAAGTGCCCGGCCTGCAGGTGCTCGCTGCGGTAGTGGCGCCGGCATTGCGCCGGGAAGTCTTCCTGCAGGCGGGTCAGGCACTGCTGGATCGGCACGTTGCCCGGCAGCAGAGTCAGGGGGTTGGCGTGGCGGGCCTGCTGGAGCTTCCGTTCGGTGATCAGCTTGAGCACGTCGATGATCCGGCCGATGCCCCGGTAGCGGCCATCCTGGGTGATCACGAAGTCTTCCTCGATGCGCTGGCGGGCGCGGCCGGTCAGCAGGCGGCTGATCTGCTGCAGGGAATGCGCCTGGTCGACGGCGAGGAAGTCCTCGCTCATCAGCCGCTGGATCGCCTTGCGGGCGAACAGCTCGGGGCCGAAGGGCTTGAGCAGGGCGTCGGACGGCGCGTGGCGGTGGACCACGCCGACCGGCCGCTGCTTGGCATCGAGGATCGCCAGGAAGTTCAGCGAGGCCTGGCTGCGGAACAGCTCGAGGACCTGGGCGACCGGTGTGCTGTCGGCTACCCCCGGCTGCTCGATGAGCAGCACGGTGAGGTCGGTACCCTCCTCGGCGAGGGCCGGGCTGGCCAGTCTGGGCTGCGGCAGGTATTCGCGGACCTCGCTGACCGGGCGCTCCGCAGGCCGCGCGAACAGGTAGCCCTGCAGCAGGTCGACGCCCATCTCGACGAGGGTGGCCAGCTCCTCGGGGCGTTCGATGCCCTCGGCGATGATCCGCGCGCTGGAGGCCTTGGCCATGCGCAGAATGGAGTCGACGAATTCGCGTTTGAGCGGATCGCGGTCGATGCCGTCGATGAAGTGGCGGTCGATCTTCACGTAGTTCCGGCGAAACGTTGAGAAACAGCCGGCCATCGAGGTCGAGTTCGTGAAAGCGCTGGCAGGTGTTCTTCCGGCACAGGGCCTCCAGCTCGCTGAGCCGGCCGGCATGGCGGGCGGCGCCGAACAGCGGCATGGGCGCGTGCAGGGGGCTGTTGGAGGGGCCGCGGCTCAGCGCCTCATAGCCGTGGACGCGCTGTTCGGAGAGGCTGAGAATGGGCTGGAACAGAGTGGTCAGGGTGCCGCGGGCAAGGATCAGATTTGTGTGCCAGGGCGAAAACCGCAGCCGTCAATCGATTTCCTGCAGACGCTGCCAGTGCTCTGCGGTAAAGGCCCTCTGCTTGCCGGAAACCAGCACCGCCACCCGGTCCAGCCAGACTTCCACGGGCAGTCGCGGGGCGTAGGTCGCGGCTGCGATGGCCAGCAGGCCGAGCGCCAGCAGGAAAGCCGGAACGCGCCGCTGGGCGAAGCCTTCGAGGCGCCGCAGGAAAAGGCAGGCGCCGACCGTGCCGAGCAGGCAGCCGGCGATGGCTTCGGACAGCGGGTGCGTGGCGGCGGCGATTTGAAACAGGCCGTACCACCAGGCCACGGCCAAGGCCGCCAGGGCCGCGGGCCAGCGCCAGCCGGGGCGGATCTGCCTGGCCAGCAGGCTGGCCAGGACGACGAGCATCAGGGTCGCGTTCATCGCCTGGCCGCTGATGACCGTGAGGTCGAGTGAACGTATGCCGAAGCCCCAGCCCTTGAAGGCGAGCTTGCTCACGGCGACGGGCAGGTAGCAAGCGAGCAGGGTGATCAGCCAGGCCCGCACCGCGCCGGGCGATTTTCCTGCCAGCAGCCAGACTGCGATCACGCCGGCCGCAGGCAGCATGATGGACAGGTCGGAGAGGCGCGTCAGCCCGGCAGGCAGCATGCCGATTCCCTGCCTTGCCGGGGCCGGACGGGCCGACAGTCGGTCGGCGCAGGCGCATTCCCCGTTCGTTGATGGCATCTTGGCCTTGTCCGGCGTAGCATGGGGCCTCTTCTTTTTACAAACATAATCTTAGTGCCCGTGAAATACCTTATCCTTGCAGTTCTGGTTTTTTCTGTCGGCTATGTGCATCTCCGTGGTCGGGTCCGTCACAAGCTCACCCGTCAGCTGACCGATCATTCGAGCTTTCTGGCGCCGCTGAACACCCTCCTTTATCTGACCTCCTGCGTGCCCAACAAGCCCTATCTGTCTCCAGACGATTTCCCCGAGATGAAGCCCCTCCAGGACAACTGGGAGGCGATCCGCGCCGAGGCGCAGGAACTGTTCCGGGCTGGGGAGATCAAGCGCTCCGACGCCTACAACGACGCCGGCTTCAACTCCTTCTTCAAGAGCGGCTGGAAGCGCTTCTATCTGAAGTGGTACGGCGACAGCCATCCCTCGGCAAGCAAGCTGTGTCCGAAGACCACCGCGCTCTTGCAGGAGATCGGCTCGGTCAAGGCGGCGATGTTCGCCGTGCTGCCGCCAGGCTCGCGGCTGGTGCGCCACCGTGATCCCTATGCCGGTTCACTGCGCTATCATCTGGGCCTGTCCACTCCCAACGATCCGGGTTGCTTCATCAGCGTCGATGGCGAGCCCTGCGCCTGGAAGGACGGCGAGGCGGTGGTGTTCGACGAGACCTACATCCATCATGCCGAGAACACCACCGACAAGGATCGCCTGATCCTCTTCTGCGACATGGAGCGTCCGTTGAAGTATGGCTGGGCGACCGCCCTCAACCGCTGGTTCAGCCGCACCGTCATGGCCGCCGCCAGTTCGCCCAACGACGCCGGCGACAAGACCGGCGGGGTAAACCGGGCCTTCAAGTACCTGTACTGGCTGCGCCTGCAGGGCAAGGCGCTGAAGAAGCGCAGCCGCAGCCTCTACTACACGCTGAAGTGGGGCACGCTCGGCAGCCTGTTCGGGATGTTCCTGCTGAGCTGAGATCTCCTGAAGCGCACGAAACCGGGCCACCTTGCGTGGCCCGGTTGCGTTTCGGGGTATCGGTGCAAGGGGAGATGATGGGCTCTAGGCCGGGCCAGTCAGTTGATACGCATCGATCGTCTCCAGCAGCACTTCCCGCAGGGCCTGCGCCGCGGTCGACAGCTCATGGTCGGCCTGGGTCAGCAGGCCGATCCGCCGTTCGATGACCGGCTCGTGCAGGGCCACGCAGCATGCGCCCAGCTCCTGCATCTGCCGGATGCACAACGAAGGCACGGCGCTTACGCCCAAGCCGCTGGCGACCATGCGCCCCACCGTGGCCAGCTGATGGCTTTCGAACGCGACCGGCAGTTTTTCCCCGTGTGCCGCCAGGTGCTGTTCCAGCAGCAGGCGCACGGCGGAAGGGCGTTGCAGGGTGATGAAGTCCTCCTGCAGCAACTCGGCCCAGCTCAGCCGCTCCTGCCGGGCCAATTTCGAGTCGGGCGGCAGTACGGCGACGAAGCGGTCCGTGTACAGCGGGTCGAACGCCAGGCTGTCGGAGGCGTCCGGCTCGAAGCCGATGCCCAGCTCGACCCGGCGGTTGCGGACCATTTCGATCACGTGCTCGTTGATGACGTCGTGCACCGCGACATTCACCTGCGGGTAACGGCTGCGGAAGACCTTCAGGGCCGCTGGCAGCAAGTTGCCGGCGAAGGATGGCATGGCGGCCACGAACACCTTGCCCAGTTGCAGAGTGAAGCGCTGGCGGAGCAATTCCTCGGCGTTGTCCCAGTCCGCCAGCAGCTGCCGGGCGAGCGGCAGCAGGCTTTCTCCCTCCGGCGTCAGGGAAACGCTACGGGTGGTGCGGCTGAGCAGGCGACCGCCCAGGGATTCTTCCAGCCCCTTGATCGTCAGGCTCAGCGCGGGCTGGGAAAGGTGCAGGCGCTCGCCGGCCTGGGCGAAGCTCAGGGTTTGCGCCACGGCTAGGAAGGCGCGCAGCTGTTTGAGGGTCATTCATTTAAATTCCAAATTAATACATTGTTAAAACAAATTTAACAAATAAGTCATGGCGAATGACACTGGCCTTCGATTTGAAATCGCTCTCCGGCAGCAGCGCTGCGGGGGCATGACAACAATAAGAGGCAGAACAGCATGGCTGGACTCGACAAGCGCGTGAACACCTACGAAGAAGCCCTGGCCGGGCTCACCGACGGCATGACCATCCTGGCCGGCGGCTTCGGCCTGTGCGGCATCCCGGAAAACCTGATCGCCGAGATCCGCCGCCGGCAGGTCAAGGGGCTGACCGTGGTCTCGAACAACTGCGGCATCGACGGTTTCGGCCTGGGCGTGCTGCTGGAAGACCGGCAGATCCGCAAGATGATCGCCTCCTATGTGGGCGAGAACGCCTTGTTCGAGCGCCAGTTGCTCAATGGCGAACTGGAGGTCGAACTGACTCCGCAAGGCACCCTGGCCGAGAAGCTGCGTGCCGGCGGAGCGGGCATTCCCGCCTTCTATACCGCGACCGGCTACGGCACGCCGGTCGCGGAAGGCAAGGAAGTGCGCGAGTTCCGCGGCAAGCACTACATCCTCGAAGAGGCGATCACCGGCGACTTCGCCATCGTCAAGGGCTGGAAGGCCGACCATTTCGGCAACGTCGTCTACCGCCACACCGCGCAGAACTTCAACCCAGTCGTCGCCGCCGCCGGCAAGATCACCGTGGTCGAGGTGGAGGAAATCGTCGCGCCGGGCGAACTGGAGCCCAGCCAGATCCACACGCCCGGCATCTACGTGGACCGCATTATCCTCGGGCACTTCGAGAAGCGCATCGAAAAGCGCACCGTCCGCGCCTGATTCTTGATCGCCTTGCCCATCAGACAGAACAAGAGAGGCTTCGCAATGGCACTTTCCCGCGAACAGATGGCTCAGCGCGTGGCGCGCGAGTTGAAAGACGGCTACTACGTCAACCTGGGGATCGGCATTCCCACCCTGGTGGCCAACTATGTCCCCGAGGGCATAGACGTGATGCTGCAGTCGGAAAACGGACTGCTCGGCATGGGCGCCTTCCCCAGCGAAGCGGAAGTGGACGCCGACATGATCAATGCCGGCAAGCAGACCGTGACGGCCCGGCTCGGCGCCTCGATTTTCTCCTCGGCCGAATCCTTCGCCATGATCCGTGGCGGCCATGTCGACCTGACAGTGCTCGGCGCCTTCGAGGTAGATGTCGAGGGCAACATCGCGTCCTGGATGATTCCGGGCAAGCTGGTCAAGGGCATGGGCGGCGCGATGGACCTGGTCGCCGGCGCCGAGAACATCATCGTCACCATGACCCATGCCTCCAAGGATGGCGAGTCCAAGCTGCTGGCGCGCTGCTCGCTGCCGCTGACCGGCGCCGGCTGCATCCGCAGGGTGCTCACCGACCTGGCCTACCTGGAGATCGAGAACGGCGCCTTCGTGCTCAAGGAGCGCGCGCCGGGCGTGAGCGTCGAGGAAATCGTCGCCAAGACCGCCGGCAAGCTGGTGGTGCCCGAGCATGTGCCGGAAATGACTTTCTATTAATCCGGCCCAAGAATAATTTTCTGTAGAGATCAGCCTTTAGCGGTCTCTAAGGCCCTTTCTGGAATCTATTTAAGGGCCTTTTTAATAATGTCCGCTGTACTCGCGTCTCGGCTCCCGGGCAGGGAGCGGGACTTGGTTATCCCGATCTGGAGATCGTCATGCAAGAACAACAAGAAGTCGTCATCGTTGCCGCCACGCGTACTGCCATCGGCAGCTTCCAGGGCAGCCTGGCTCAGGTCCCGGCGGTCGAGCTGGGCGCCGTCGTCGTCCGCGCGCTGCTCGAGCGCAGCGGACTCGCGCCGGCCGAGGTGGATGAAGTCATCCTGGGCCAGGTCCTGACTGCTGGGGCGGGACAGAACACGGCCCGGCAGACCGCGCTGAAGGCGGGACTGCCGGAGAGCGTGCCGGCCATGACCATCAACAAGGTTTGTGGCTCAGGGCTCAAGGCCCTGCACCTGGCGACCCAGGCGATCCGCTGCGGCGATGCCGAGGTGGTCGTCGCCGGCGGGCAGGAGAACATGAGCCTGGCGCCCTATGTCATGCCGGGTGCGCGCACCGGGCTGCGCCTGGGGCATGCCAGTCTGGTCGACACCATGATCAGCGACGGCCTGTGGGATGCCTTCAACGACTACCACATGGGCATCACCGCGGAAAACCTGGCGGACAAATACGGCCTCGCCCGCGAGGCGCAGGATGCCTTCGCTGCCGCCTCGCAGCAGAAAGCCGTGGCCGCCATCGAGGCCGGACGCTTCCAGGACGAGATCACCCCCGTGACGATTCCGCAGCGCAAGGGCGATCCGCTTAGCTTCGATACCGACGAGCAGCCGCGGGCTAGCACCACTGCCGAGTCCCTGGCCAGGCTGAAGTCGGCCTTCCGCAAGGACGGCAGCATCACCGCCGGCAACGCCTCGACCCTCAACGACGGGGCCGCCGCCGTGCTGCTGATGAGCGCCGCCAAGGCGCGCGCCCTGGGGATGCCGGTGCTGGCGCGGATCAAGGCCTATGCCAGTGCCGGCGTCGACCCGGCAATCATGGGCATCGGCCCGGTATCGGCCACCCGCCGCTGTCTGGAAAAGGCCGGCTGGACGCTCGAGCAGCTCGACCTGATCGAAGCCAACGAGGCGTTCGCCGCCCAGGCGCTGGCGGTGGGCAAGGAACTGGGCTGGAATCCCGACATCGTCAACGTGAACGGCGGCGCCATCGCTCTGGGCCATCCCATCGGTGCTTCGGGATGTCGCGTGTTGGTCACGCTGCTGCACGAAATGATCCGGCGCGGGTCGCGCAAGGGACTGGCCACCCTGTGCATCGGCGGTGGGCAGGGCGTAGCCCTGGCGATCGAGCGCGACTGACGTCCTGCTGCGCGACCCATCGTCGGAGCGACTCGCCGACGTTCCGGCCGTGGAGGGGTATCCTGACGGAGCTGGCCGACGCCGGACGCTTCGACCGCGAACAGGCGGGCGCGGCCCTGGCACGGCTATCCACCACCGCGCGGCTCGAGGACGTGGCCGGCACGCGGCTGCTCATCGAGGCGACTCCCGAGCGGCTGCTGATCGCTCATTTCTGGAGCCCGCCGCACCTGATTCCGCTGGTGGAAATCGTTCCGGGCAGCGTTACCCGGGCCGAGCACCTCCAGCGTGTCCGGGCGCTACTGGCGGGGATGGAGCTGGAGGCCGTGCTGCTTGGACAAGGCCATCCCCGGGTTCGTCAGCAATCGCCTGCAGTTCGCCGTTCTCCGCGAGGCGCTGCATATCGTGCAGAGCGGTGCTGCCAGCGCGGAGACCGTCGATCGCGTGATGCATGCCTCGCTCGGCCGTCGCTACGCCATGGTCGGTCCGCTGGAGGCGGCCGACATGGGAGGCCTGGATACCTTCCTGGATATCTCCCGCCACCTCATGCCGACCCTGGCCAAGGACGAAACCGTGCTGGCCCTGCTCGAAGAGACGGTCGGCCAGGGCCGGACCGGCCTGCGCGGCTGAGAAGGTTTCTATCGCTGGGACGATGCCCGCCGCGAGCGGGTATTCCAGCGGCGCGCCCATCAGCTGCGCGATGCCCTGAAGCCCTGAGTCCGTACGCGGGGGGACAACCGGGCTACCTTGCGTGGCCCGGTTGCGTTTGGGGGGGTCAGGGGGCACTGGTGGAGGCCGTCGTCGCTGCCGCGCCCTCGACGCTGCTGCGCTCCCAGCCGCCGCCGAGCGCCTTGTACAGGCCGACTTCGCTGTTCAGCTGCAGCAGGCGGTCGTTGAGCAGCTGCTGCTGGGCGGCGAAGAGTTCGCGCTGGGCGTCGAGCACCGACAGGTAGTTGTCGACGCCCTCGTCGTAGCGCTGGCGGGCCAGCTCGTAGTAGGCCTGGTTGTTGTCGACCAGGTCGCCCTGGGCCTTGAGCTGATCGTCGTAGGTGCCGCGCGCGGCCAGGCCGTCGGCGACCTCGCGGAATGCAGTCTGGATGCTGTACTCGTAGGCGGCGACGTTGATTTCCTTCTGCAGCTTGGTGTACTCAAGGTTCCCCTTGAGCCGCCCGAAGGTGAAGATCGGAATGTTGATCGTCGGCACAGCGTTCCAGGTGCCGGAGCCGGCATCGAACAGGCCGTCCAGATCGCGGCTGGCGGTACCTGCGCGGGCGGTCAGGCTAATGTTCGGGAAGAACGCCGCGCGCGCCGCGCCGATGCTGGCGTTGGCGGCCAGCAGGCGGTGCTCGGCGGCGCGGATGTCCGGCCGGCGCAGCAGCAGGTCGGAGGGCAGCCCGGGAGGGAAGCCGGCGAGCATGGCGTCGTTGATGTCGAGGTCCGCCGGCAGGTCGGTCGGGAAGGGACCGCCAATCAGCAGCCGCAGGGCGTTGACGTCCTCGGCGATCTGCCGGGTGTAGAGCGCCTTCTGCGCGCGGGCCTGGTCGACCAGGGTCTTCGCCTGGCGCACGTCGAGCTGCGAGGCGACGCCCACTTCCTCGCTGGCCTCGATCAGTTCCAGGCTCTCCTCGTAGCTGGCCAGGGTCGACTCGGTCAGCTTGAGCTGGGCCTGGTCGGTGCGCCAGGCGAAGTAGGCGGTGGCCACGTCGCCGACCAGAGCGATGTGCACGTTGCGCCAGTCCTCCTCGGTGGCTAGGTAGTCCTCCTGGGCCTGGCGGGTGAGGCTGCGGATGCGCCCGAACAGGTCCATCTCCCAGGCGCTGGTGCCAAGCGTCACGGAGTGGTGGGTCTGGATGAAGGCCTCGGGCTTGGGGGCCGTGCTCGCTTGACCGCCCTCGCTGCTGCCGCCGCTGGCCCCGCCGCCGCCGCCGCTGCCGTAGTCGGCGGGCCAGCGTTGACGGCTCTGGGTGCCTTCCACGTCGATCTGTGGGAATAGCTCGGAGCGCTGCACGCGGTACAGCGCCCGGTAGGCTTCCACGTTGAGCACCGCCTGGCGCAGGTTGCGGTTGTTGTCCACGGCCAGCTCGACCATCCGCCGGAGCGCCGGGTCGCGGAAGAACTCCTCCCAGCCGAAGTCCGCGGCCGGCCTGGTGGCCGGCTGCTCCGGCGCATAGGCGGCGTCCTGCGGCCAGGCGGTGTCGACCGGCGCTTCCGGGCGCAGGTAGTCGGGAATCATTGTGCAGCCCGGCAGCGCCAGGGCGCAGGCCACCGCCAGGGTCAGGTATTTGAGCTTCATGCAGTCACTCCTTCGGTTTCGGCCGTCCTTTCTTTTCTTTCAAACACCCTGACCACCATGACGTAGAACAGCGGCACGAAGAATATGGCCAGGAAGGTCGCCGCCAGGGTCCCGCCGAGCACGCCGGTGCCGATCGAGTGCTGGCTGCCGCTGCCGGGCCCGGTGGCGACGGCCAGCGGCAGCACGCCGAGGGCGAAGGCGATCGAGGTCATGATGATCGGTCGCAGACGCAGGCGCGCGGCCTCGCTGGCGGCCTGCAGCAGGGTACGGCCCTGGTGTTCGTGGAGGTCCTTGGCGAACTCGACGATGAGGATCGCGTTCTTCGCCGCGAGACCCATGGTGGTGAGCATGCCGACCTGGAAGAACACATCGTTGGACAGCCCGCGCAGGAGCGTGGCGGCCACCGCGCCGAGCACCCCGAGCGGCACCACCAGCATCACCGAGAAGGGCACCGACCAGCTTTCGTACAGCGCCGCCAGGCAGAGGAACACGATCAGCAGCGACAACGCATAGAGCGCCGGCGCCTGCGAGCCGGCGGCGCGCTCCTCGTAGGATAGCCCGGTGTAGGCGATGCCGATGCCTGGGGGCAACTGGGTGGCGAGACGGGATACCGCCGCCATGGCGTCGCCGGTGCTGTAGCCGGCGGCCGGCTGGCCGAGGATCTCCACCGAGGAAATGCCGTTGTAGCGCTCCAGCTTGGGCGAGCCGTAGATCCACTGGCCGCTGGCGAAGGCGGAGAAGGGCACCATCTCGCCCTGGGTGTTGCGCACGTACCACTTGTCGAAGTCTTCCGGGGCCAGGCGCGCGTCCTGCTTGCCCTGCACATAGACCCGCTTCACCCGGCCGCGGTCGATGAAGTCGTTGACGTAGGCCGAGCCCCAGGCCACCGACATGGTGCGGTTGATCTCCTCGATGGATACCTGCAGTGCGCGGGCCTTCTCGTCGTCGATGATCACCTGGTACTGCGCCTCGTCGTCCTTGCCGTTCGGGCGCACCATGGTCAGCACCGACTCCTGCGCGGCCAGCCCGAGGAACTGGTTGCGCGCCGCCATCAGCGCCTCGTGGCCGAGGCCGGCGTAATCCTGCAGGAAGATGTCGAAGCCGGTGGCGTTACCCATCTCGCGTACCGCCGGCGGCACCACCGGAATCACCATGGCGTCCTTGATCTGCGCGAAGCGTGCGGCCGCCCGCTTGGCCAGGTCGAAGACGTCCTGGCCGGGGCGCTCGCTGAAGGGCTTCAGGCTGACGAACAGCAGGCCCGAGCTCTGGCCGCGGCCGGCGAAGTTGAAGCCGTTGACGGTGAACGCCGAGGCCACGGTCGCGCTTTCCTCGTTGAGCAGGTAGTCGCGCGCTTCGGCCAGCACCGCCTCGGTACGTTCGGCGCTGGAGTTCGGCGGCAGCTGCACCTGGACGAAGAGCACCCCCTGGTCCTCGTTGGGCAGGAAGGAGCCGGGCAGCCGCTCGAACAGGAAGGCGACGCCGCCGATCAGCAGCAGGTAGATCAGCATGAAGCGCCAGCGCCGCTGGATGATGCCGCCCACGCCGCGCTGGTAGCCGTCGGCACCGCGCTCGAAGGTGCGGTTGAACCAGCCGAAGAAGCCGCGCTTCTCGTGATGCGCGCCCTTGGCCACCGGCTTGAGCAGGGTGGCGCACAGTGCCGGGGTGAAGACCAGAGCGATCAGTACCGAGAAGGACATCGCCGAGATGATGGTTATGGCGAACTGCCGGTAGATGACCCCGGCGGAGCCGCCGAAGAAGGCCATCGGCAGGAACACCGCGGAGATCACCAGGCCGATGCCGACCAGCGCGCCGGAGATCTGTCCCATCGACTTGCGCGTCGCCTCCCGCGGCGACAGGCCTTCCTCGACCATGATCCGCTCGACGTTCTCCACCACCACGATGGCGTCGTCGACCAGCAGGCCGATGGCCAGCACCATGGCGAACATGGTCATGACGTTGATGGTGAAGCCGCAGGCGAACAGTACGCCGAAGGTGGCCAGGAGCACCACCGGCACCGCCAGGGTGGGGATCAGGGTGGCGCGGAAGTTCTGCAGGAACAGGTACATCACCAGGAAGACCAGCACGATGGCCTCGAACAGGGTGTGCACCACCGCCTCGATGGAGGCGGAAACCATCGGCGCGGTCTCGTAGGGGTAGACCACCTCGACGCCTTCCGGCAGGTAGGGCTTGAGGCGCTCCACCGTCTCGCGCACCGCCTCCACGCTATCCAGCAGATTGGCCCCGGGGGCCAGGCGCAGGGCCATGCCGGCCGCCGGCATGCCGTTGTACTTGGCGGCGATGGAGAAGTTCTCGCTGCCCAGGCCGACCTCGGCGACGTGCTTGAGACGGATCTGCGAGCCGTCCCGGTTGACCTTGAGCAGGATATCCTGGAACTCGTCGGCCGTGCGCAGGCGCGTCTTGCCGATCACCGTGGCGTTCAACTGCACGCCCCTGCTCGCCGGCAGGCCGCCGAGCTGGCCGGAAGAGACCTGCACGTTCTGCGCGCTGATCGCGTCGACCACGTCCTGCGGAGTGAGCTGGTAGCTGTTGAGCTTCTCCGGGTCGAGCCAGATGCGCATCGCATACTGCGAGCCGAACACCTGGAAGTCGCCGACCCCCTTGGTCCGCGAAATCGGGTCCTGGAGGTTGGAGATGATGTAGTTGCCCATGTCGAAGTTGGACATGCGCCCGTCGGTGGACACCAGGCCGAGGATCAGCATGAAGTTGACCTGGTATTTCACCACCCGGATGCCCTGGCGCTGCACTTCCTCGGGCAGCATTGGCGTGGCCAGCTGCAGCTTGTTCTGCACCTGGACCTGGGCGATATCGGGGTTAGTGCCCTGCTCGAAGGTCACGGTGATCTGCAGGCTGCCGTCGGCATTGCTGACCGAGGAAATGTAGCGCAGCCCGTCGAGCCCGTTGAGCTGCTGCTCGATCACCTGCACCACGGTGTCCTGCACCGTCTGCGCCGAGGCACCGGGATAGGTGACGCTGATCTGGATCGCCGGCGGGGCGATGTTGGGGTATTGGGTGACGGGCAGCTTGAGGATGGCCAGGGCGCCGCCAAGCATGAGCACCAGGGCGATCACCCAGGCGAAGATCGGCCGGTCGATGAAAAAACGTGACATGGCTCAGCGCCCTCCTCGGCTGGTGCCAGGGGCGAAGTCGGCGACCAGGTTGATGTTACCGGCCTCGACCGGCTTGATCGTGACGCCGCCACGTATCCGCTGAGTGCCTTCGACGACCACCCGCTCGCCGTTGGCCAGGCCCTTGCCGATCAGCCAGGCATTGCCCACGGTGCGCAGGGTTTCCAGTTCGCGCAGCTCGACGCTGTTATCCGGCTTGACCACCCAGGTGGTGGCGACGCCGCGGGCGTCGCGGATCACCGCCTGCTGCGGAACCAGGATGGCGTCCTGCTGCACGCCCTCCTTGAGCTGGGCGTGGACGAACATGCCCGGCAGCAGCTTGCGCTCGGGGTTGGGGAAGACCGCGCGCAGGGTCACCGAGCCGGTGCCCTGGTCGACGGTGACCTCGGAGAACTTCAGGGTGCCGGTCATCGGATAGACGCTGCCGTCTTCCAGGGTCAGGCTGACTTCGGCCTGGTCCTTGCCGCTGCTCTGCAGACGGCCGGATTCCAGCGCACGCTGCAGTTCGAGGAGGCGGATGATCGGCTGGGTGACGTCGACGTAGATCGGATCGAGCTGGTGCATCGTGGCCAGCGCCTGGGTCTGGCCGGTGGTGACCAGCGCGCCCTCGGTGATGGTGGAGCGGCCGATGCGCCCGCTGATCGGCGCCAGCACCTTGGTGTACTGCACGTCGATGCGCCGGACCCGCACTTCGGCCTGAGCCTGCTTCCAGGCGGCGATGGCGTCGTCGTACTGCTGGCGGCTGACCGCGCTGGTCCTCAGCAGCCGTTCGTAGCGCTTGGCCAGGTTTTCGGCGGTGCTCAGATTGGCCTCGCTGCGGGCCAGCTCCGCCTCGTAGGTGCGCGGGTCGATCTGGTAGAGCGGCTGCCCCTTCTTCACCTCGCTGCCCTCGGTGAACAGGCGCTCCAGGAGGATGCCGCCGACCTGCGGGCGCACTTCGGCGACGCGGAAGGCCGAGGTGCGGCCCGGCAGGTCGGTGGTCAGGGTCAAGGGCTGCGCCTGCACGGTATAGACGCCGACTTCCGCGGGCGGCGGCGCAGGGGCGGCCGCCTGCTCGGCCTCCCTGCATGCCGCCAGCAGCAGGATTGCGACCAGCGGCAGGCCGTGGATGAAGGGGAACGGAGCTCTGCGTTTCACGGGGCGGGTCTCCTGAAGAAAGAGAAAGAAGCCGAGGTGAGTGTATCGTATAGTGGTTCAGTGTACCATTACGTGGTTTACACTGAGCAATGCCGGATTTGTAAAAGACCATACAGAGAGAAAGAAACCGGCGAATCCCGGAAATGAGAGTGGCATGGGCGGTCCATCTGACCGCTCCTGCCGGAGTAAGGCGGCTGCAAGGCCCGCGATGATGATTGTGACGAGTAACCAGCGATGACCAGACAAGCGCCGGAAACCGGTGATGACAGCAAGCAGTGCGGCATCCAGGTAATTGCCCGTGCCGCGGCGATCATGCGTACCCTGAGCGAGCATCCCCAGGGACTCAGCCTGGCGGCCATCGCCCAGGCGGTGAAGCTGCCGCGCTCCACCGTGCAGCGCATCGTCTGCGCGCTGGAGACCGAGTACCTGGTCGAGGCCCTCGGCCCCAGCGGTGGCTTCCGCCTGGGCGCGGCAGTGGGCCAACTGGTCTACCAGACCCAGGCCGACATCATCTCCCTGGTGCGGCCCTATCTGGAGTGCCTGTCGAACCGGATGCAGGAGTCGGTGGCCCTGTCCAAGCCGGCGGGCGACAAGATCCACGTGATCGACCGGATCGTCGCCGAGCGCGAGCTGCGCGTGGTCTTTCCCATCGGCGTCTTCCCCCCCATGCATTCGACCTCGGCCGGCAAGGTGCTGCTGGCCGGCCTCGGCGACGACGAGGTGCGCGCGCTGCTGCCCGATCCGCTGCCGCAGATGACCCCCCACACCCGCGATCTGCCGGCCCTGCTGGCCGAGCTGGCGGAGATTCGCAAGACCGGTTTCACCTTCGACCACGAGGAGTGCAGCGAGGGCATCAGCGGCGGCTCGGTGGCCCTGGACACCTACCTGGGGCGCTACGCCATCTCCGTGGTGCTGCCCTCCGCACGCGCTGCGCGGCGCATCGAGGCCATCCGCGAGGCGCTGATGGCCTGCAAGCGCGACATCGAGCGGGCGATCGGCAGTGCCATCTGCCGGCGCTGAGCGGCGGGAGCCCCCGGTCGCCGAGAGGGCGGCCGAGTGCATTCATTGGCTCGAGGATGTCCAGAAGAACTGGCGATCTGCACGGATTAGGGCGTCACGCCCAGGCGGTCGCCCGTGAGTGAGCAACGACAACCTGTGCTCGGAAGGTGCTGGCTCGCCGGCATTCATGGTCATATTGGACTGAGAGGTTGTGAAAAAATCTCACAGTTCCGTGAGAGCCTCTCCAATCCCCTTCAAAAAGGCGTGCCATGTGAAAAGCGGGAGAGTTCATGAGCCAAATGGTCTTACTTTTCACGTAGCGCAACGTTTTAGCGGCTGTTTTGAAGGGGAGCGCAGCAGCCGCTTGAATTTTTCACAACCTCTGAGAGATTGTGAAATTTTCGATAATTTCATGAGCAGAGGGAGGCCGTTTCGCCATTGCGTGCATCATTATTCGGGCGCCGGGCAAGCCACAGTGTTCGATTGCCCCGATTATCAGCCACTCATCGAGTCCGCCATGACGGCATGACTCAAGCCAACGAGCCTCCGGGATTCCCGGGGCGGTTCATGTCGCGCCTGCCCTGGTAATACTGCACGGCGCACCATGGTGCACGGTGTAAAGCCGTTGGCACTGGAATCTCTGTTGCCGGCGGCTCACTCCAGCTTAACCTCCAGGCGATAGCGCCGAGCTTCTTCCGCCAGCCAGTCATGGAAGGCACGTAGCGCCGCCGACTCAACTTTGCGCTCGGGGATGATCAGATAATAGGCCTTGTCGTTCAGATAGGTGTGCTGCATCGGCACGATCAGGCGTCCCTCGTCCAACTCGCGCTGGATCAACATGGACGGGATCAACGCTACGCCCATGCCATGCATGGCGGCCTGGGCCAGCATGGAGAACAGCTCGTAGCGCGGCCCACGCATGTCGCCCTCGACCTGCAGGCCGAGTGAGCCGAACCACTGGCGCCAGGCGTAGGGGCGGGTGCTCTGCTGTAGCAGCGGCAGGGTGATGATCTGCCGTGCGTCGAGTTGGCGCAGCGGTGCGATCAACGCCGGGCTGCACACCGGCACCGGATTCTCGCGCATCAGGAAATAGGACTCAGTCCCTGGCCAGCCGGCATCTCCGTAGTGCAGCGCGATGTCGAAATCGGTGTCGGCGAACAGGAATGGACGGGTGCGCGTGGTTAGATTCACCGTAACTTCCGGGTGCAGACGCTGGAAGTCCTTCAGTCGCGGCAGCAACCACTGGGTAGCGAAGGTCGGCACCACCGCCAGTTCGATACTGGTGCTGCCCTGCTGCCCCATGACCGCTAGTGTCTCACGCTCCACTGCATCCAACTGGGCGGCAATGCGCCGGCTGTAGGACAGTCCGTCCTCGGTCAGCCTGACTCCGCGGCGGGTGCGGCGGAATAGTTCGATGCCCAGAAAGGCCTCGAGGCTGGCGATCTGCCGACATATTGCACTCTGAGTCAGCACCAACTCCTCAGCGGCCTTGGTGAAGCTCTGGTGGCGCGCCGCCGCTTCGAAGGCGACCAGCGCGGCGGTGCTGGGAATCTTGCGACGCATGTGCAACATCCTCACTGATTGATAGAAACCATCTCGGAGTGATGAATCAGCACAATAACGTGCGAAATGGTCGTTTGCTACCAAACTTGCCGATAACTACGATCAACCCCAGTTCAAGCCTTCGCCAACAACAACATTTCGAGGTGGTATCCATGGCTGGCAAAGTCAGTTTTCAATGGGAAGACCCACTGCTGCTCGACCAGCAGCTGACCGATGAAGAGCGTATGGTGCAGGCCAGCGCGCAGAAGTTCTCCGCCGACCAGTTGGCGCCGCGGGTGCTGGAAGCCTTCCGCCATGAGCACACCGACCCGGCGATTTTCCGCGAGATGGGCGAAACCGGCCTGCTCGGCGCGACCATTCCCGCCGAATACGGCGGTAGCGGCCTCAACTATGTGTGCTACGGCCTGATTGCCCGCGAGGTCGAGCGCATCGACTCCGGTTACCGCTCGATGTTGAGCGTGCAGTCGTCGCTGGTGATGGTGCCGATCAACGAATTCGGCAATGAAGTCACCAAGCAGAAATACCTGCCAAAGCTGGCCAGCGGTGAGTTGATCGGCTGCTTCGGCCTGACCGAGCCGAACCACGGCTCCGACCCGGGCTCGATGATCACCCGGGCGAAGAAGGTCGAGGGCGGTTATCGCCTGACCGGCAGTAAGATGTGGATCACCAACTCGCCCATCGCCGATGTGTTCGTGGTCTGGGCTAAGGACGACGCCGGCGATATCCGCGGCTTTGTGCTGGAGAAGGGCTGGGAAGGCCTGAGCGCCCCGGCGATCCATGGCAAGGTCGGCTTGCGCGCCTCAATCACCGGCGAGATCGTCATGGATAACGTGTTCGTGCCGGAAGAGAACGCCTTCCCTGAAGTAAGAGGTCTCAAGGGACCCTTTACCTGTCTGAACTCGGCCCGCTACGGCATCGCCTGGGGTGCTCTGGGCGCCGCCGAGGCCTGTTGGCACACCGCCCGCCAGTATGTTCTGGATCGCCATCAGTTTGGCCGCCCGCTGGCTGCGAACCAACTGATCCAGAAGAAGCTGGCCGACATGCAGACCGAGATCACCTTGGCCCTGCAGGGCTGCCTGCGTCTGGGGCGGATGAAGGACGAAGGCACCGCGGCGGTGGAAATCACCTCGATCATGAAGCGCAACAGCTGCGGCAAGGCACTGGATATCGCCCGTCTGGCCCGCGACATGCTGGGGGGCAATGGTATTTCCGACGAGTTCAGCGTGGCACGGCATTTGGTCAATCTGGAAGTGGTTAACACCTACGAGGGAACCCATGACATCCATGCACTGATCTTAGGTCGCGCCCAGACCGGGATTCAGTCGTTTTTCTAAATAGCAGCCACAAGCTGCAGTTTGCAGGGCGAAATCTTCTAGGGATTTCGCCCTGCATAGCCGATTCCTCTATGCAATTATGGAGAACCCGTGATGTCTGGAGCTCTATCGCATATCCGCGTGCTTGATCTGTCCCGCGTACTGGCTGGCCCCTGGGCTGGGCAGATTCTCGCTGATCTCGGCGCCGAGGTGCTCAAGGTCGAGCGTCCCGGCACGGGCGACGACACCCGCCACTGGGGCCCGCCGTTTCTACGCGACGTCAATGGCGAGAATACTCCGGAAGCAGCCTACTATCTGTGCGCCAACCGCAACAAGAAGTCGTTGACCGTCGACTTCACCCAGACTGAAGGCCAGCGCATCATTCGCGATCTGGCGGCCCAATCCGACATTCTGCTGGAGAACTTCAAGGTCGGTGGCCTGGCCGCCTACGGCCTGGACTATGCCAGCCTGCGCGAGATCAATCCGCGGCTGATCTACTGCTCAATTACCGGCTTCGGTCAGGATGGTCCCTACGCCCAGCGTCCTGGCTATGACTTCATGATCCAGGGCCTTGGCGGGCTAATGAGCCTGACTGGGCGCAGTGCAGGCGAGGAAGGTGCCGGACCTATCAAAGTCGGTGTGGCCCTGGTCGACATTCTCACTGGCCTGTACGCTGCCACCTCCGTACTCGCTGCGTTGGCCCACCGCGACCAGTCCGGTCTTGGCCAGTATATCGACCTGGCGCTGCTCGACGTACAGGTGGCTTGTCTAGCCAACCAGGCGCAGAACTACCTGACCAGCGGCGTGGCTCCTTGTCGTATTGGCAACGCCCATCCGAACATAGTGCCGTACCAGGACTTTCCCAGTGCCGACGGCAACTTCATCCTCACTGTTGGCAATGACGGCCAGTTCCGCAGATTCTGCGAGGTTGCCGGCCATGCCGAGTGGGCCAGCGACCCGCGATTCGCCACTAATCAGGCGCGTGTCACCCATCGCGACGTTCTGATCCCGCTGATTCGCCAGGCCACGGTATTCAAGACCACTGCCGAGTGGATTGCTGCATTGGAGGTTGCCGGCGTGCCCTGCGGACCGATCAACGACCTGGCCAAGGTATTTGATGATCCCCAGGTTCAGGCCCGCGGCCTCAAATTGGACTTGCCGCATCCGCTGGCCGGCAGCGTAGCGCAAGTAGCCAGCCCGATCCGTCTGTCGGTCACTCCGGTGCAATACCGCAACGCCCCGCCATTGCTGGGAGAGCACACCGAGGCAGTGCTGGCCGAGCGGCTTGGCTTGGGTGCCGCGACTATCGCCGAGTTGCGCGAACGGCGAGTGATTTGATCGACGCTTTCTGCGTCGGAGAGCATTTGGTCAGGTCTAGGTGATCTTGCCCAGCGTCAGTAGACACCCCGTTAAGCGATACACTGCAACGAGGTGAATCATGGCAAAGCAAGCAAGCCGTCTGAAACAGACGACCCGTACCCGCCACTCCCAGGCCTACAAGGACGAAGCACTGGCCCTGGCCGAGCGGATTGGCGTCAACAAGGCCGCCGAACAGCTCGGCCTGCAGCCTTCCCAGCTCTACGGTTGGCGGAGCAAGCAGCAGCAGAACCAGATCAGCAGCGAGCGCGAGCAACGCTGGCCAACGAGAACGCCCGCCTCAAGCGGCTGCTGGCCGAGCAAGCCGAGGAGCTGGTCATCGTAAAAAGGCCGCCGCGTACTTTACCAGGAGCCTCAAGTGAAGTACGTCTTCATGTAGACGCATACCCAACAGTTTCCTCTGAAAGCCATGTGCCGCGTGCTGGGCATGACCCCTAGGGCTTACTATGCCTGGTGCTCGCGCAAGCCTTCGGAACGCCATCGGAGGCAGGCCGAGCTGGATTGGCAGATGGCCAGTACCTATGCCTTACGCAAGGGATGCAACGGAGCGCCACGGCTTTGCCTCGATCTGCGCGACACAGGCTTTACTCTGCAATCGCAAGACGGTCGCCGCCTCGATGCGGCAGCCAGGGGCTGCGAGCCAGAGCGGCGCGGAAGCTCAAGGCTGCCACGAACTCCCGGTACTCGCTGCCGGTGGCGGGCAACCTGCTCCAGCAGAACTTTGCGGCGGCGGCCCCGAACCGGAAATGGGCGGCATCACCTACCTTGTACACGGCAGAAGGTTGGCTGTACTTGGCGGTGATCGTCGACCTGTACTCGCGGAGGGTGATCGGCTGGGCAATGAGCGAGCGCATGACCGCCGATCTGGCCTGCGATGCCCTGTGGAAAGGCGCTTGGTTTGTTCTCACTTGCAAAATTGCACAAATTAATTTTTGCGCATAAAATTAAGCATCATACAAATTTAGGTGAGCACAAGTCGATGCTTAGCACACAAAGCGGTTCCTTGATCGAGGTGGCGCTGCAGCAGATGAAGAAGTCGATTATCTGCTGTGAACTGGCGCCTGGTGAAAAGCTCAAGGTGGCAGAACTCTCTAAGACTTATGGATTGAGTAGTTCACCGATTAGAGAGGCACTCAATCGTCTGGCCCAGGAGGGGATCGTCGAAGCCAGTGACAACAAAGGCTTCCGGGTGGCGAGTTTGTCCGTAGATAATTTTCGTGAGATTACTCGCCTACGCTGCTTGTTGGAAGGCGAAGCACTAGCCGATGCAATCAAGCATGGCGATGATGCGTGGGAGGCCAACGTACTGGGAGCGTTTCATCGCCTGGGGCTGGTCGAGAAGAGGTTGGGTACCGTGTCGGTCGCGCTGAACGATGACTGGACCGAGCGACATAAGGCCTTTCACTTTGCTCTGTTTTCTACCTGCTCTTCTAAACTATTATTAAGTATGATTGATTCGCTTTTTGACCGCGCTGAGCGCTATCGCCGGTTCTCGGCGCTACATCGTTCCGTGAAACGTTATAAAGGCGACGAACATAAGCAGTTGATGGACACGGCCCTGGCTCGGGATTTTGAAAAGGCGACAGTTCTGCTCAATAGGCACATCACCGAAACCTTAGAGCACGTGATAGACGTGATCCTTAAGCAGCATTCCATGCTGCAATAGCCTTGGACCCTGTTCCTTGAGTGGCAAGGTTTTCCGCTCGTTTTCGGGACGTCAACTGCAGTTTTCAGGATCAAACCGCTCACCGGCACCCCGTTAAGTCGATGCCTCTGCTTGGCGCCTGAACTCCCGCGGCTAGAGCCATTTTCACCTGACTGGCTGTTGTGGCCGCAACTGAAGCGGACTGCCAAGCTGAAAAGGAAGTCTGCGTTCGGCAACCGCAGGAGGTGGACTCATGGAATGGCGTCGAGGGCAAGCCTATGGGGAGGACCTGCGTGATCGAGTGCTGACGGCCAACGGCTCGATTTCCAAGGTAGCTGAGCGCTTTGCGGTGAATGAGTCCTACGTGGCTCCGGCACGTGCCCGGCAGCGGCTTGGCCGGGTCAGTGCGGGGGTCAGGCAACCACGTGTCCCCTCGGCTCCTGGGGCTCGAAGGGGCGTTGGCCGAGCGGGTGGCGGCGGCGCCCGGCCAGACCCTGGCGCAGTTGTGCCAGTGGGTCGAGGCCGAGCATGGCGTGCGGGGGAGCCTGAGCACGCAGTGGAAGGCGTTGGCCCGGCTGGGGATTACCTTCAAAGCAGCGAAAACTCGAAGCCATCGGAACACCAGCGGGTGTTGCCCGCCGCCACCGCCACTCGGCCTTCGTGCCGCCGTGCTACGCCCGGCTGCTTGCGTTGCCGCTCAGCAGCAGACCATGGTCACGCATGACCCGGTAGACCCGTTTCGCGTTGGCCACGGGCTGCTCCTGCTCAGTTCACTGTCGGCGCAGGAGTCCCCCATACCTGGCAATAGCCATAGCTGGGCAGCTCGCTGACGATCGCCTGGATCTGGTTGACCAGCACGGCATCGTTGGATGCTCTGCGGCGACGGGGTTTGCGGTCGGCGGATGCCTGCCGAATTCGAGCGGTCGACTGCGAGCGTGCCACACCGAGACTTCACTGACCCGCCTCACTGGTTGGTCAGGCCGGGAGCCGTCACTTAAAGCATCTTCATGAAATACCAGCTCACCGCTGCAGCTGTAGGTCGGGTTAGCCCGCAGAGCGTAACCCGACGCGACGGGCAATGCCGGGCAGGCTGTCGGGTTACGCTGTGCTAACCCGACCTACGGAGCTGCCATCCATGCACTCATCTCCCAGGGGATGGGAGAGGGGGAAATTCGCATATGTCGTTATCCTGATCGCCCCCAAAACGCGAATCTGAATAGGGTGAAACTGCGCTAGGGCCTGTTAACACTAACGTAGGGCCTCAGCGATAAGAGCCACAGTGATGAAGGCGGCGTACATGAGGTCAAGCTTGTCGTAGCGCGTGAACACGCGGCGC
>NZ_BAAGYK010000164.1:3654-15083 GCF_054779355.1 Azotobacter armeniacus | reverse complement strand
CCGATGATGCGCACGGTCAACACCGACTGGGGCACGCGCACGCCCACGCTGCATTTCACCTTGCAGCAGGACCGCTTGCAGGCCGTGGGGCTGACCTCCAGCGCCGTCGCGCAACAACTGCAGTTCCTGCTGAGCGGTGTGCCCGTTACCGCCGTGCGCGAGGACATCCGCACGGTGCAGGTCGTGGCCCGCTCGGCCGGCGACATCCGCTTCGACCCGGCCAGGATCGGCGATTTCACGCTGGCGGGCGCCAACGGGCAGCGCATCCCGCTGTCGCAAGTCGGCGAGGTCGACGTACGCATGGAGGAGCCGGTTATCCGCCGGCGCGACCGCATGCCGACGATCACCGTCCGGGGCGACATCGCCGATGGCCTGCAGCCGCCGGACGTGTCGGCAGCAATTACCCGGCAGCTCCAGCCCGTCATGGAGAAACTGCCGAGCGGCTATCGCATCGAGCAGGCTGGCTCCATCGAAGAGTCAGGCAAGGCGACGGTGGCGATGTTGCCGCTGTTTCCCATCATGCTGGCAATCACCCTGATCATCCTCATTTTTCAGGTGCGCTCGATCTCCGCCATGGTCATGGTCTTCCTGACCAGTCCGCTGGGGCTGATCGGCGTGGTGCCTACGCTGATTCTTTTTCAGCAGCCATTCGGCATCAATGCGTTGGTCGGTCTGATTGCGCTGTCAGGCATCCTGATGCGCAACACGCTGATTCTGATCGGGCAGATCCACCACAATGAACAGGCGGGATTGGACCCGTTTCGTGCGGTCGTCGAGGCAACCGTACAGCGTGCCCGACCGGTGATCTTGACCGCATTGGCGGCAATCCTAGCCTTCATCCCGCTGACCCATTCGGTGTTCTGGGGAACGCTCGCCTACACGCTGATCGGCGGCACGTTCGCGGGAACGGTGCTGACCCTGGTGTTCCTGCCGACCATGTATTCCATCTGGTTCAGGATCAAGCCCGATAGCGGCAGCCGATCCCTGGAAACGGTGCCCGCATGAACAGACACCACCGGCGGGCAGTCCCTGCCGCATTCAATTCATCCCCATCGAGAGGAACTGCTATGTCGACTTCGACAGTTGTCGTTGTTACCGGCGTGTCATCGGGCATCGGCCGTGCCGCCGCGGAGCAATTTGCCAAACGGGGCTGCCAGGTATTCGGCACCGTACGCAGCATTGCGAAAGCGTGCCCATTAGCCGGTGTCGAGTTTGTCGAGATGGATGTTCGCGACGACGCCTCCGTTCGACTTGTCATCCAATCCATCATCGACCGGACCAAGCGCATCGACGTGCTCGTCAATAACGCGGGAATGAACATGATCGGCACGGTGGAGGAAACCGCGACCGTCGAGGCCGCAGCGCTGTTCGACACCAATCTGTTCGGCATCCTGCGCACCACACAGGCGATCCTCCCGCATATGCGAGTACAGCGTTACGGAAGGATCGTCAATGTCAGTTCGGTACTCGGCTTTCTTCCAGCGCCGTACATGGGGCTTTATTCGGCTTCCAAACATGCAGTGGAGGGGCTGTCTGAAACCCTGGATCATGAGGTACGCCAGTTCGGCATCCGCGTAACGCTGGTCGAACCGGCTTACACCAGGACCAACCTGGAAGCCATTTCGCCTCAGGCAAGTTCAAGAATCGCTGACTATGGCCGTGAGCGTGACCTCGTATCCCGCTCTGTCACCAACAGTGTCAAAGGCGCCCCTGAACCCGATGGCGTGGCGAACACCATCGTCGAAGCGGCACTTGGCACATGGCGCATGCCGCGCACTCCGCCCGGACAGGCATCCATGCTAAGCAAATTGCGCCGCTTCATGCCTGCGGGCCCCGTCGATGCAAGCCTGCGAAAAGCACTGGGCTTGGCCTGAAAAAACCACCCAGAAACCATGTTGTCGGCAGCCCGATAAGAGGAAACCCCCCATGTCCGAACCGACCATCGACTGGGCCGCTCAGCAGCAAGCCTCACTGCAGCGTTCGATTGCAGGCGGCGGCAAGCCAGGTCTCGCCCGAATGGAACAGCTCGCCGGCAAGAGCGGCCGCGAGATTCTAGAAGCCATGATGTCCGGCGAATTGCCGTACCCCCCCATGAACGAGACCATGAACATGACGTTGCTGGAGGTGGACAACGGCCGCGCCGTATTCCAAGGCATACCGTTGCCGCAACACTACAACCCGCTGGGCACGGTGCACGGCGGATGGTTTGCCACGCTGCTGGATTCAGCCCTGGGCTGCGCAGTGCAGACCACTCTGCCGGCCGGGCGTTCCTACACTACGGCCGAACTCAGCATAAATATCGTACGGCCAGCCTCGCACAAAACCGGCCCTTTACGTGCGGTCGCCACGCTGATTCATGGGGGGCGGCAGATTGCTACGGCCGAAGCCCGTATCGAAGACGAAGTGGGCAAGCTCTATGCCCATGCGACCACAACCTGTTTTGTGTTCAAGGTGCCGACGACCTGAGGACAAGCCGCGCCAGAAGCCCTGCAGGCTGCGCGGGCAAGTGGTCGGAAAGAAACAACCGAAGCGGTGCTCGCTGCGAAGCGCCGCCCATGTGGAAAACGAGGTGAGACGATGAGTGTCCACAATGCAGTTCGAATCGTGGTGACGGGGGCAGGTACCATCGGACCGCTGGGGTGCGGCACCGAGACGGTCTGGTCCCGTCTGTTGGCGGGACAATCCGGCATCCGTGCGCTACCTGCCGATCTGGCCGATGGTACCGGCTGCGCTGTAGGCGGGCGGGTGCCAACGCTGGAAGAGGACAGACAGGCGGGCTACGACCCGGAGCGAATCGTCGCCGCCAAGGAGCGCAAGAAGATGGATCGCTTCATCGAGTTTGCGCTCGTTGCCGCTCAGGAAGCCTTGGCGCAGGCGGCCTGGCAGCCGACAGACGAGGAACAGCGGCAGCGAACCGCGACCATCATTGCATCCGGTGTCGGTGGGTTCGGTGCCATCGCCGAGGCCGTGCGCACCACGGACGAGCGCGGGCCGCGCCGGCTCTCGCCATTCACCGCGCCTTCGTTTCTCGCCAATATGGCGGCCGGGCACGTCTCTATCCGGCACGGCTTCAAGGGGCCGCTCGGGGCACCGGTGACCGCCTGCGCGGCCGGAGCGCAAGCCATCGGTGATGCGGCCCGACTGATCCGTAGCGGCGAAGCGGATATTGCGGTGTGCGGCGGGACCGAGGCAGCGATCCATCGCGTCACCCTCGGAAGCTTTGCTGCGGCGCGTGCATTGTCCACTGGATTCAACGACCGCCCCCAGCAAGCGTCGCGTCCGTTCGACCGCGACCGGGATGGCTTCGTCATGGCCGAAGGCGCCGGCCTACTGGTGATCGAATCGCTGGAACATGCGCTGGCACGCGGCGCACGGCCACTGGCGGAGCTGGTCGGCTACGGCACCAGCGCCGATGCCTATCACCTGACCGCCGGCCCGGAGAACGGTAGCGGCGCTCGACGCGCAATGGAGCAGGCGTTGCGGCAGGCCGGTATTGCTTCGGGCGATGTGCAGCACATTGGGGTGTCCTGACAAGACCAGACAGCCTCGTTTCAAGCGGCCTTCACTGAATCCCGATATCGCTTGGCAAATTCAGTGGGGGCCAGATAGCCAAGTCGCGAGTGACGACGCTGGCGGTTATAGAAAATCTCGATGTACTCCCTGATTGAGCTTTCAGCCTCTGCGCGCGTGGCGTAGCATGGGTGATGAACGAGCTCGTTCTTCAGCGCTCCCCAAAAGCTCTCGATCGGCGCATTGTCAAAACAGTTCCCCTTGCGTGACATCGAGCTCTGCAGACCAAACTGCTCCTGCACGTCACGGTAAGCTTTCGCGCAGTACTGACTGCCGCGATCCGAATGATGGATGAGACCTGGCGGTGGACGGTGCTGCTGGAGTGCCCGGAACAGGGCCCTGCTCACCAGGTCGGTCGTCATCCGCTCCGATAATGCGTAGCCAACGATCTCGCAGGTAAACACATCCTTCACCCCCGCCAGGTACAGCCATCCCTCTCCCGTCGGGATATACGTGATATCGGCCGTCCAGACCGCATTCGGCCGGTTTGGCCTGAACACCTGCCCCAGTACATTCTCTGCGACTGGCAACGTATGCGAAGAGTGAGTAGTCGCCTTGAAGCTGCGCTTCTGCCGGCAGCGCAGGCCCATTTCGCGGCGCAGGCGAGCGATGCGGTCGCGCCCGGCAGCAAAGCCCATCGCGGCAAGTTCCGGCTGTAAACGGCGAACGCCATAGGTCTGCCGACTTTTTCCATGGGCAGCCCTGATAGCCACCCGTAACCGCTCATTCTCCTGGCCTCGTGCCGAGGGCAATCGCGAGCGCCAGTCGTAGAAGCCCGCGCGTGACACGCCCAGCACCCGACAGGCCACCCTTATTGGGAACAGGTGCCGATGCTCTTCTATCCACGCGTACCGGGCAGTGACTCCCGAGCAAAGTACGCGGCTGCTTTTTTTACGATATCCCGCTCCGTGCGGGCATCAGCGAGCTCCTTGCGCAGACGAGCATTCTCCGCCTCCAGCTCGGCAACGGTTCTCGCCCCTGGGGCTGGTTTCTCACCACCTGCCATGGCAGCCGCCACCCAGTTGGCCAGCGTTCCCTTGGGAATACCAAGCCGGCTGGCCGCCTCTCCACGGCTGAGTCCTTGCTCGAGGACCAGTTTCACCGCTTCGGCGCGGAACTCTCTGGGGTAACTATTTCTGATCATGTTTCACTCCCGATCACTGATGGTAGCAATCGAGACTGTCTGCCGAAATCAGGCTACCCCAAACATCAGCAGTACCAGGCCGACTTCGCCGACTTGCGCCATCGCTGACAGCGCACGTGGGCCGAACAACACGTCGTAGAAACTCGGTGCGATCACGCCGAACAGCGAAGGCCCCAACAGCAAACCGGCCGCGATCTCGCCGACGACCGCGCACTGGCCGAGCCGTTCGGCAATGCGGCCGCAGACGTTGCAGAGCGCGATCACCAGCACGAGTTGCAACAGCCAGATAGTCATGAATACCTCGGAAAGAGCGACACCGACACGAAGCTGGTGGCCGCGAGCCCAAGCGGGCCCGCCGCGCCGTACGCCGTGATGACCGTGACGCCGCTCGCCAGGTTCGCGAGCGCCTGGCGGAGCGACGCGGCCGAGACCGGCTCGGCTTCACGCATCACCGCTCACTCGCGACGCGGTCGACCCAGCCCCGGTAGAACGCACGGTACTTGAGCACGAGCTTGTCGTACTTGCTGTACGCGCCGCCGCCGTCCGGCTTCATCCCGTTCCAGATTTTGACGTCGTACCCCGCTGCCTGTCTGGTCTGCAGCCCGAACAGCACGAAGTCGGTCGCGCGGCGCAGGGCGCCGCCCACCTTCTTGATCGAGATGAGCATGTGCATGACGTTCTTGCCGTCGCTCACCGGCGTCACACACTGGAGCAGCTTGTATTTGACGTCTCCGTCCAGGGCGACGGTCATGACGCACCCGCCGGGGTAGCCATCGAAGTGCAGGTTCATCTGCGACATGTTCAGGCCGAGCGCGCGCGACAGCATGCCGAGGGGGCCGAAGTACCGGTCCACGGTGAAGTCGATCCCGGCACCGAACCACGCGCCCGCCCGGGCCAGCGACTCAACCTCCGGCCACCGGCGCCAATCGTCGAAGAGCTTGAGCTCGAAGGCCGAGATCGGGAGCGCGTGCACGGGGGTCGCGTGCTGCGCGTCGTAGAAGTTCTCGACGATCCGCAAGACCGCCGTCGTCGTCTCGAACGCGAAGTGCAGGTGCATAAAGTCGCCGTTGTCGACGTCGGCCGCGGCGATTTCGGGCAGCGGGTGCAGCGGCTGCGGGGAGCCGTACCAGACCCACACGTAGCCGTATCGCTCGGCGGTGACCAACGTCGGCTGGCGCGCCCCGCGCGGCACGGGCTCCAGCCGGCGCACCGCCTGGCTGTGGCCGGGGATGTGAACGCACTGGCCCTGCTCGTCGTACCGCCAGTGGTGAAACGGGCACTGGATGCACCCGTCCTTGACCCGCCCGTCAGCCAGGTTCGCGCCTAGGTGCGAGCAGTGGCGGTCCATCACCACGGCCCGCCCCGTCGCTCCGCGCCACGCCACGCACGGACGGCCGAAGAGCGTCAACTCCGTCGGCTTGTCCTTGAGGTCGTCCGAGCGCATCGCGACGTACCAGCTCGCGGCCAGGCGCGTGGTCGCGTCGTACGCCCCCGGGGGATGCTTCTTGACGCTCGCTTGATCCAATTGAATGTCGTTCATCGTTTTTGTGCCGTCGTCGGCCGACTACTTCTTCAGCGCCAAGCCGATGCGGGTCGTGATGTACGCCTTGAGCAGCGCGAACATCGGGTTGTAGTCGAAGTACTTTTTCACCTCTGCCGGCGCGCTGGTTTGCGTCCAGTACATCAGCTTCATCGCCGGCAGTAGGCTGTACTTCGAGTTGTTGAGCTGCGGCTTGTCCCCGGTGATGCAGTACCCGAAGCCGAACATCGGCTTGGCGAAGTCTCGTTCGTCGATGAGGGCGTGAATCCGCGCCGCGGCCTCCTCGGCCGGCTTGCGCCCGGCGCTCACGGCCTCGACCTCGGCTTTGGCGTCGTTGAACAACTGGTAGTACTCCTCCATGTCCGCGCACAGGTACCCGAGGTACGGGGGGTTGTTGTCGAGGTGATCGAGGTCGCCCTCGTCGCGCGACGCGCGGAACCTCGCGTGGGCTTGCACGAGCCGGAACTGCCCGAGGATTGTGCCGACCGCCCACAGCCTGTGGAACGCGTCCCATAGGCGGAAGTCCGAGAACGCCGTGTAGCAGCAGCTGACGAAGTCGTCGTTGTGGTCCAAAAGCTTTTGCTGCAGGCGCTCGATGTACTCGAAGCGCTCGGGGGAGAAGTCGTCGTCGCATAGCGCCTTGATGAGGCGCGCCGCGAGCGCGTGGATGGTCACCGCGGTGTTCTCGAGCCCCCGGGAGAAGAGCGGGTCGATGAACCCGTTCGCGTGCAGCATCAGGCAGTAGCGGTCGCCGACGCAGGCGTTCGACGAGAACTGCAGGCGGTCGGTCTTGACCCAGTCGCGCACCGGCACGGCGTCCCGGAACTGCGCCCCGATGCTCGGGAACCGCGCGAGGAACTCGTCGAATTCTTGCTGCGCGGAGATGTCCGTTTTCGGGTAAACACGCGGGTCGAGCTGCAGGCCGACGCTCACCAGGTTGTTGGTCGACCGCGGGTGGTTGTTGAACGGAATCACCCAGAGCCAGCCGCCCGCGAACATGTGGTGCAAGGTCCCCTCGTGCCAGCGCCAGCGCTGCCCCTTGACCTTGAAGGTGTCGTCGAACGGCTTGACCCCGAGCATGTGCGTGTAGAGGCTGCGCGAGTGCGTCTTGAAGCGACACGGTTCTTCGCGGAGCTTGAACTTGGTCGCGAGCGGCGCGCGGGGTCCTCCGCAGTCGATCATGTACCGGCCGGTGAACCGTTCGCCCTGGGCGGTGGTCACCGCGACGCCGTCTTTATCGGCGTGGTATTCGGTCACGTTAGTCTTCTGGCGGACCTTGCAGCCGTATTTAATGGCGGCTTGCAACAAGTAGGCGTCGACGTCTTGCCGGTAATAATGGCTCTCCGGCCCCCACGGCAGCTCGGGAATGACGCACTGCGTGAACTCCTTCGGGTCGTGCTCCTGGCCGGGCTTGTGGAACACGAAGCCGAAGTTGCGCTTGATGCCCGTGCTCGACGCGACGTAACGTTGCGTCGAGTAGAACGACGTGATGTGGTCGAGCTCCGGAATGCCGTAGCGATCAGCGATGATGCGGTTCATAAGAGACGTCTCGGGGATCGACGATTCGCCGATCGTGAACCGCGGGTGCGACGACTCCTCGATGATCAGCACGCGAAACTGTTTTTTGGCCAAGATGGCCCCCATCTGGGTGCCGGACATGCCCGAGCCGAGGATGATCACGTCGAAGTGGTTGCTATCGCGCCCGTTCGCGGGGCTCTTCTGAGTCATGGGGGCAAACTCTCCTTGTGAGATAACACATGGCCGCGCGCGTCAGGATTCGTCGAGCGCGGCGCGGATGCGGGACCGCGCGGCACACGTGAGCGTGAGTAGATCGCCGAGCATGCTGGGCGCGTACCCCCCGCTGCCGATTGCGGGGCCGCTTCGCCCGACTTCGTACGCCCGCTCCGCCAATTTAAGGTGAGGCGCCCGGAAGCGCAGCAGGACCTTGAAGACCCGCTCGAGGGCTGCCAGCCCAGCCCGGACGGGCTCGCCCCGCGCACCGACCGCTCGCGCCTCGCCGAGCGCGCGGTCGACGAGCGCCGGCCCCCCAGCGAACCGAGCGTAGACCGCCCTGTACGCGGGAAGCACGTAGGGCAGGTACGTCTCTTTGAATTCTCGATAAGCTTGGTCGTCCGATTGCGAGCCCCACAGGACGTGCTCCAGCACGAAGAGGGGCATTTCTACGGCACCGGGGCCGAGGTAGCTCTGGCCCCCGACTCGAATCGGTTCGTAGAAGGGGCGGAGCTCATCGTAGAAGACCTGCAGCGAGATGAAGCGGTACGCGTAGACGATCGATTCGACCATTTTCTGCAGATATGCTGCTAGCTCGTCGCACCCTTGCGCGAACGCGGGCGACCGCAGGGGCACATCGGACAGTTCGACGGTCACCGCGATGGCCGCCTCGAGGGCCGCCATCGAGATGCGCACGCTCTCGAGCAGGTGCGCTTCGTCGCGGAGCCCAGTGTAGCTCCGCTGCGCGTCGGCCGCCGCGGGGTTCCAGACCGTCACATGCAGGAGCGTCTCGCGCGGCGGCAGGTCGGTCGCGCGCGCCAAGTCGAGCAGCACCGGCTCAAGCCCGGGCACCACGTCCGCGGGCTCATGTCCGTGCCGCTTGAGCGACCCCAGGAAGAACCCGATGTCCCGCATCGCGGCGGCGGCTTCGACGAAGCCCCAGCCGGAGGGCACGCCGCGCGCCGGGAGGAACTCGCGCAGCAGGCCGACGATGCCGGGCACGTCCTTGTTACGGTTCAGGCCCGGCAGCTGCAGAACGAGCGAGCGCGCCTGCAGCGGATCGCAGGCCGCCACGGCAGCGTGCGTGGCCGCGAATGCGCATACCCGGCCCAGGGCGCGCTCCACTACAGGATTTCCGGCGCCGCGGGCGTCGGCCCGGGCTGGCTGCGAGACAGCCCCGCGTCGCCCTCGCGCAGCGACCCCAAGTAGTCATAGTTCGTCGGCAGGCTCGTCCGCAGACGCTCGGCCTCGCGCTGGATGCGGGCGAACATCGCCTCGGCCTTATCGATCGACTCCGGTCGGTGCCGCAAGAGCGGCAGCGACCGGTCGGGCAGCATGCCCAAGCCAGCAAAGATGCAGTAGTAGTTTCCGTTCAACCAGAAGTTCTTGAATTCGTAGTCGAAGGTCTCATAGTACGTGGAATCGTCGAACGACGTGGTGGTCAGCGGCAGTCCCGCCTTGTAGCGCAGAACCTTCTCTTTGATGGCGTCCGAGAGTCGCAGGTCGTGCCGGTTCGCGAGCCAGAACGGCGTGTCTTCGCGCGACGTGGTGAAATAGTGCGCCTGGACGAAGTCTCGGCAGTCGTCGAACATGTAGACGATCTCGGCGTTGAACGCGTCGGTCAACCGCGGGTCGAACGAGGTGTCGGGGAAGTGCTTCACGAGTTGGTAAAGCGCCGCGTAGATGAAGTAGATCCCCGTCGATTCTAGGGGCTCCAAAAAGCACGACGACAGCCCGATAGCGACGCAGTTGTTGACCCACGCCCGCTTGTTGCGCCCGACCCGGAACTTGATCTGGTTGAGCGGCTGCTTGTCCGAGAGGCCCCAGAGGTCGAGGAAGTCGGCGGTGGCCTGGTCGCGCGAGGTGAACTTGCTCGAGAAGACGTAGCCGCTGCCGAACCGGCCCAGCATTGGAATCTTCCAGGTCCACCCCGAGTTCATGGCGATCGAGGAGGTGTACGGCTCGATCCCCATGCGCGCGTCGTCGTTGGGTACGGCGCTGGCGACCGCGCTGTCGCACAGCAGGTAGTCGGACATGTCAATGAAAGGCTCCTTCAGGGCCTGGTTGATCAAGAGCCCCCGCATGCCGGAGCAGTCGATGAACAGGTCCGCCTCCAGCGTCCGACCCTCCTTGGTGAACAGGTTGGAGATGTAGCCGCGGTCGTTCAGGTGAACCTCCACGACCTCGTCGACCACGCGGTTCACCCCGCGCTCGACGGCCCAGCGCTTCAAGAAATCGGCCACCAAGTGCGCGTCGAAGTGCCACGCGTGGGACATCTGACGGGTGCCGTCGGGCAGGCACGGTGCTAGCTTGCCGTCGAGCGCCCCGGGCTGCGGGTAGCAGGCGTACTCCATCGGCTGCTGGAAGCCCTGTTCGCGCTTGCGCAGCCAGTAGTGGGTAAGCGGCACGCCGTCGCAGTTCGGCACGCTGCCGAACAAATGGTAGAAGTAATCGTCGCGCGAGTGGTCGGGAGACTTTCTCCAATTCACGAACTTGATCGCGGCCTTGAACGCGCCGTTCACTTGGGGCATCCACTCCCGCTCCGGTATCCCGAGGAAGTCGAAGAACACCTTCTGCAAACTCGGGATGGTCGCCTCGCCCACGCCGATCCGGGGGATCGCCGCAGACTCGATGAGCGTAATGTTCGCCTGCTGTTGGAGCGCCCGGACGAGGTACGAGGCGGCCATCCAGCCCGCAGTGCCGCCGCCCACGATGACGATATTCTTGATCGGGTTGTTCATGACACTTCCTTGTTTCAAGGCGGACTGCCTGTGACGAGGGGGAGGCCGCCAGTCTCCGTGCAAGAGGCACATCAATGTGCTTGTTAGATTAGACATTTGCTCTCCGAGGTGGTTCGCACCTCGAAAGTCCCTTTCTTTACCCGAAGGGGATAACTGACGGGGGTATAAAATTTCATTTATTTAAACGCTCTACCGAACTAAGGGCACCTCGTCCGGTTCGGGGCGCTGACAATCATGACTTGGGCTGCCACACAGCCCTCTCCGTCATCGAAAACGATCCCAGTTGACCTATTTCTAAATCGCAGGCGGTAACCCGTTGCCACGTGGGCACGGGCCGTCTCGACGGCTTGGTGGGCGCTTTTGCCCGGACGGAAGCCGTAGCTGAAGTCCGAGAAAAACGGGTCGAAGATAGGCGTGAGCTGTTGCAGCAAGGTAAGCGGCCGGGGATTACACCTTGCTGGCAGGTTTCCAGTTGTGCGGCAGCAGCGCGGATATCTCACTGGCCTTCTGCGTCGGCAGCCGGGTCAGCACATCTTTCAGATAGGCATACGGGTCATGCCCGTTCAGTCGTGCCGACTGGATCAGCGTCATAAGCGCAGCCGCACGTTTGCCGCTGCGCAGCGAGCCGGCAAACAGCCAGTTCGAGCGCCCGAGGGCCCACGGGCGGATCTGGTTTTCGCACCAGTTGTTGTCTATCGCCACC
>NZ_BAAGYK010000164.1:0-3644 GCF_054779355.1 Azotobacter armeniacus | reverse complement strand
GTCCAGCGTTTGAGGCTGTAATCCAGTGCCTTGGCGATGGCCGTGCCTTCGTGCACCCGCTGACGCTGGGCGAGCATCCAGGCATGCAGGGCATCCGCGATGGGAACCGCCTTGTCCTGACGTATCCGCCATCGCTCATCGGCTAACCGGTCACGCACGTCACGCTCGATTTCGTACAGCAGGCCGATGGAGTACAGCGCCTGCCCGGCCAACTGGCTCTGGTTGGCGACATGCAGGTCGTAGAACTTGCGCCGGGCATGGGCCATGCAGCCGACCTCGGTCATCCCCTGCTCGAAGCAGGCCTTGTAGCCGGCGAAGTCGTCGCAGACCAGCTTGCCTTTCCAGTCGCCCAGGAAGGCGCGGGCATGCTCGCCGGCACGGCTGGGGCTGAAGTCGTAGACCACCGCGCGCAGCTCGGCGAACGGGCTGGGCGCATAGGCCCAGACGTAGGCGCGCTGGGTCTTCTTCAGGCCCGGCGCGAGCATCGGGACCGGGGTCTCGTCGGCATGGATCACGCCCTGTTCCAGAACGATCTCCCGCAGTGCATCCACCAGCGGTTGCAGCTGGACGCCACAGGCACCGACCCACTGCGCCAGGGTCGAGCGCGGGATGGCCAGGCCGGCGCGGCCGAAGATCCTTTCCTGCCGGTACAGCGGCAGGTGAGTGGCGCAGGGGAGTCTCACCCCTGCGCTCTCCCAGAACCGGACGTGAACCTCTCGATTCATCCGGCTCCTATCGTCCAGTCATTCGTATCGCGGCCCCCCAATGGGGGAACAGCGTAGGCGCTCGCCGTTGAAGGCTACTAAGCCACTCCCATGCTTTCGAGATGTGACCGCGTAAGCTCTTGTACTTGCGTTGCGCCCAGCGCACCAAATGGAAGTCCAGTGTTTTCAAAGCACTCTGGAGGGTGGATGGATGGAAAAGCCCATAATAACGAACCCAGCCAACAACCTTATGGCGAAACAGCGCGAGCAGTTCGCCTAAGCTATAACGGCTGAGGCGCTGAAGGCCCCAATTGCGTATCTCATGTCGCATGGCTTTCGCCGCTTTGTCACTTACGGCCGGCGCAAAACTGGTGAACAGTTTTCCTTTCCGGTTCATCGACTGCCGGGGCTTGAACGTATAACCCAAGAAGTCGAACCGTTTCGCAGCATAATCACCGCGCCGATTGGCATCGACGCAGTAGACGACCTGAGTTTTCTCCGGATGCAACTCCAGCCGACACTGCTCCAGCCTGGCCTTTAGCTCCACCCATAGGGATTGAGCCTCGGCTTCGCTGTCACAATGGCAGATGACGTCATCCGCATAACGCTCGAACAGCACATTGGGATAGTGCCACTCCATCCATTTGTCGAACGCGTAATGCAGGAACAGGTTTGCCAGCAACGGACTGATTACTCCGCCCTGCGGCGTTCCTCGATCCCGCATTTGCTGGGTTCCATCTGGAAACACCACGTCCGCGGTAAGCCAGCGCTGAATGTATAGCACCATCCAGCGGCAATCCGTATGTCGACGCACAGCTTTCATCAGGAGCTCATGATCGATGTTGTCGAAGAACCCCTTGATGTCAAGATCGAGCACCCAAGGGTGCCGCCAGCACCGACCTCGGGCAACCCGCAAGGCATCGTGTGCCGAGCGCCCCGGTCTGTATCCATATGAGTCGCCATGGAATACCGGCTCCAGCAACGGCTCCAACCGTTGCCGAACAACCATCTGTGCAATCCGGTCAGCGACCGTGGGTATCCCCAGCGGTCTCGTCTTACCATCTCCCTTGGGGATTTCAACGCGCTTGACCGGCGGCGGAAAATAGCTGCCGGAGGCCAGACGATTCCAAATCCGATACAGGTTCTTACTCAGATCTTGATCGAATTCGGTGAGGCTGACTCCGTCAACTCCAGCCGCGCCACGATTGGCTTTGACGCGTTTGTACGCGTCCCACACCTCACGCTTGGCAATATCGAATGACTTCGCCTCAAGCATACGCGTCATCCCCTTTCAGGTTGCTCGCATGCTGAAGCCGGACGACGGCGCCCCTTCGGTCCAGTTCCGTTACAGAACCTTCATCCCTACTACGAACGCCTCCGTCCCTGTGCCCCGCATCGGTACTCTCGCCCTTGCAGAGGCTATCCGCTTGGACTTCTCCCTTGACATCGGGACGACAGGTTCTCACGTTCCTTACTGAAGCCTGATACAGAGTCACGCCGCCTTCATGCCGGGCGCCGGTCGAGCAGTCGGCAGGCTTCCCTCGACCTTCATCCCGGGCTAACCACCAAGGCCCGGTTTCGACGCCATCTAGATACGTTTCGACACCACAACGACGGTTCATTTGCATTCGTCTCTCTGAATCTCACCTGACGCGGTCATCGCCGCGCCTTTTCCTCAACGCTCACCACCAGGGCTCTTTACCCCAGCAGCTTGAGGTGGTTTGGAGCCTGCTCCTGCAAACCGACTCCGAGGGGCCCACCCTCATCTTCAATAAAGCACCACAGCCTCCTTGGCTTACCAGTGAGGTTGTGTTCGTGACACACGATGATCGGCGAACTTGGCCACCATGACCTGGGCCAGCAGCCCGGCGGTCGGGATGCCCTTGTCGATCACCTGCGGCGGTACCGGTGCCTGGATCAGCGTTTCGCACTGCTCGCAGACCCACTTGCCGCGGATATGCCGCTCCACCGTGAAGACGCCGGGCGTGTAGTCGAGTTTCTCGCTGACCTCCTCGCCGATGCGCTTGAGCTGGCAGCCGCAGGAGCACTGGGTGTGGTCCGGCTCGTGATGGATCAGGGTGTGGGGCAGCTGCGGCGGCAAGGCTGCGCGCCTGGGCTGCCGGCGTGGCTCGGCCGGGGCGGGGACCGGGGCAAGCTCCTCGAGCTCGGCCTCGATGGCCGCGATATCGGTGTCGACCAGCTCATCGAGCAGGCCGAGCTGATTGGCGTCGAGCTGCTCGCTGCGCCGGGCGAACCGGTGCCGCCGCAGAACGGCGATTTCGTGGGCCAGCTGCTCGCTGCGCGTCTTGTGATAGCGGACTTGCTGGTCGAGGCTGGCGACACGCTGCGTCAACTGCGCCGCCAGTTCGCGCAGTTGCTCGGGAGTCAGATGGTCGAAAACCGCAGAAGTCATGGCGCCGATTGTGCCGGCTCGTGCTGCCTTCGACGATAGGCTGTTCGGCCAATTGCGCGGCACGAACCACCTGACAGCCGACTATAAGAGACTTATCCTCGCCGCCGGGCCGACCCGCTGCCAGGGCAACCCCACCACCAGCGCCTGAAGCTGCTCGGCGTTCAGCTCCAGGTGAGCACCCTGCCAGTTGCCTGGCCAGACAAAACGGCCCTGGTTCAAGCGGCGCGAGGCCAGCCAGACACCGAAACCATCGTGCACCAGCACTTTCAGGCGGTTGGCCCGTTTGTTGGCGAACAGGTAGGCGTTGTGCGGCTTCGCCGCACCGAAGACCGCCACCACCCTGGCCAGGGCCGTTTCCGTTCCGGCTCTCATGTCCAGCGGTTCGCTGGCGAGCCAGATGGCATCGATGCGGATCATTGCACTATCTCGCGCACGAACCGGGCACACCCCTCTGCATCGCCCGCAGGCCAGTGAACGGTCAAGGTTGTGCGCCGATGGGGGATATCGATGCGAATGTCCGCGCTGGA
>NZ_BAAGYK010000163.1:14584-14802 GCF_054779355.1 Azotobacter armeniacus | reverse complement strand
CATAGACGCTGTCGGCAGCCACCCAGGCAAAAGGCGTGTTCGCCGCGAGGGCCCGCTCGATCATGTCCTGGGCCATCCGGGGCTTGGTTGAAAACCCGATACCCGCCGGTACCTGGGCGGCGGCCAGGCGCTCAGGGTCATCCGTCCAGACCTTGGGCAGATACAGCGCCCGGTCGATGAAGGCATGCCCGTGACGCGAGACATAGGCCGCGAAGACG
>NZ_BAAGYK010000163.1:0-14574 GCF_054779355.1 Azotobacter armeniacus | reverse complement strand
CTGTACTGGCGGGCCACGCCGCAGGAGGCGTGGCCCTGCTTGAGAAAGCCGGTCTCGTCCAGAACCAGGACGGCCTCGTCGTCGGCCAGATGCTCGAGCACATAGGCGCGCACCAGATCGCGCAAGGCATCGGCCTCCCAGCGACCACGGCCGAGAATGGCCTGCTGACGCCAGGGGCCGGGATCGCCGGCTGCCTCTGCGCGCATCCAGCCGGTCTTGCGTGGCTCGTTGCCCAGCAGGCCATCGAGGAACCAGCCGGCAGAGGCCGCCACCCGCTCCTGGGTAAACAGAGGGCGCATACGCGCCTTGACTTCGCGCAGCGATGAAGCCCACAGCTCCAGGGTTGTCTCGATCGATGCACTTGTCATCCGGTCTCTCCCAGGCAAGGGAATACATCAAGCAAGGCAGATGAAGGCTAAATAAATAAGGTAATCCCCCGGCTAAGCAGGGCAATCGCATGAACGGATGCGCCTGTAGCTTCAAGCGGCTTCAGCCCGAGCAGGTTTGGTGTAGCGTGTCTTCTCACCTGTGTGCCGACGCCGCCTACCGGGGCGCTGCCGCCCTGGAGACGATCGTGTCCCATGGTTACATTCCCCATGTGCAGGGGCGGCATGATGAGGCCCGACAGCTCAAGCGCCATCCTCACAAGCGTGCTCGGCGCTGGGTGGTTGAAGTCGCCCACAGCTGGTTCAACCGGTTTCGCAAGCTCCTGGTTCGCTACGAGAAGCTCGAACGCAGCTTCCTCGCCCTCAACCATTTGGCAGCGGCCATCATCGCCTTTCGGAAGGTGCCGCTTAGCGTAAATATTAATTATGGATAGATTCTTACTCTGTCCCCCCTTTTTTTGCTCCAGATCATATTGTCAAGCGCAACTGCCTGCTACGTTTTGCCTCAACCACAACGCCAAGGAGGGTAAAACCATGATGATCTCCCTTGTTCTTTCTATTGTCCTCGCCTGCTTCGTTTTGTTCGTGGCAGGTTTGTGCTTGGGACGCTGGATGCGCCCATCACCCGGTCCGAAGACGAATATGGCAAGCGCCTCTATGCAGCCAAGGCCTTCTTCTGCTCGGTGATTTTCGTCTTTCTTTCGCTTTAAGTATTCGAACGAAATTTTCCCGGATTTTCTGCTGTTCTGAACCAGGCCAACCCCTGTATTTCAGAGGCTTGCACGGGCAATGCAGGGGAAAATATCGGATTATTTTTCTTCGAGCACTTACCATACGAGCTAAAACAGAGAGCTTAAAACCGCATAGGCACCACTCGAAAAATTCAATGTTTTTAAGTGGTTAGCTTTTTTATGAGAAATCCGGGCTAGTGCGGGGATGAATAGCGCGGTAGGCGAAGCCTCCCTCTATAGTGGCCTCGCCTATTGCCTGACCGCCGCAAGAGGAGCGCCGTCGACGCTGCCGGCAAAATAGCTGGGGCTCCACAAGGTATTGCTGCAGTATGCCGGTGCGACCAGCTCAGGGGGCGGCGGTCGTCGTCGAGGTCGATGTGCAGCTATCGCGCGGGCAGGGCACCATCGGTCTCGACCTGGGCTTGAAGGATGTGGCCACCTGCAGCGATGGCACGAAGCTGGAGAGCGGACGCTTCTATCGCGGCCTGGAAGCGACGCTGGCCACCGCCCAGCGCAGCCGCAACAAGCAGCGCACCCGGGCGATCCACGCCAAGATCGCCAACCGCCGCAAGGATGCCTTGCACAAGTTCAGCCGCTCGTTGGTGAGCCAGCACGGCACGATCATCGTGGGCGATGTGAGTCCCGCGAAACTCGCCAAAACCAAGATGGCCAAGCCGGCACTCGATGCCGGCTGGGGCCAATTGAAAACGATGCTGGCCTACAAATGCGCTCACGCAGGCATCGTGTTCAGGGAAGTCGGCGAGGCGTACACCACCCGCACCTGTTCGTCCTGCGGCTCGCTCAGCGGCCCACAGGGCGTCAACGGACTGCGAACCTCAACTTCTCGAACCGCCCGGTGCGGGCCCGCACGCCGGGTGGTGTGGCAGGGGCGCAGCCCAACGGCTGCCCCCTATGCCGATCAACCGATTTTATGACCACCAGCAAAGACAAGAACATCGAGATCCTTGGCCAAGAGCGACGTCGCCGCTTCCACCGCCCGCGGCTGCTGCTGCTCGACGAGCCGTTGGGTGCGCTGGATGCGCTGACCCGCATCGAAATGCAGCAACTGATCGAGCTGCTCTGGCAGCAGTACGGTTTCACCGTTCTGCTGGTCACCCACGATGTCAGCGAGGCAGTCGCCGTCGCCGACCGGGTGATCCTGATCGAGGAGGGACGCATTGGTCTCGATCTGCCGGTCGAGCTGCCGCGCCCGCGCAGCCGCGGTTCGGCACGCCTCGCCGTGCTGGAGGCGGAGGTCCTCGAGCGGGTACTTACGCTGCCTGGGACCTCGCCCAGTCGCGAGCCCCTGTCAGCCCTTGCCGTCCGGCGGGGTGGGGCGTCCTGAACCGCAGTGTCCGGTAAGTATTTGTTCTATTGGCAAAAAAAATCGACAAATCTATTGACAGGGCTCAGAAGTGAACCTAATATGCGCCCCGTCCTCGAGATGGGGCTATAGCTCAGCTGGGAGAGCGCTTGCATGGCATGCAAGAGGTCGACGGTTCGATCCCGTCTAGCTCCACCATTCTCGATTCGAAAGTGGCTACGTCGGTCAGCTTGACTGATTGGTTTTGAAGGTTTCGTCCCCTTCGTCTAGTGGCCTAGGACACCGCCCTTTCACGGCGGTAACAGGGGTTCGAGTCCCCTAGGGGACGCCAGTTCCAGCGGTAGCACCTTGGCGCTGCCTGCGTCGAGAGACGCTAAATCCGGGGCTATAGCTCAGCTGGGAGAGCGCTTGCATGGCATGCAAGAGGTCGACGGTTCGATCCCGTCTAGCTCCACCAATTCCACACAAGGCCGGCCGTTTCGCCGAGCTTGTCATCGAAGGTTTCGTCCCCTTCGTCTAGTGGCCTAGGACACCGCCCTTTCACGGCGGTAACAGGGGTTCGAGTCCCCTAGGGGACGCCAGTTCTACCCTCCATTGGGTTCAAGGGGTCACCTGCATGGGCGGCCCTTTTTGTTTTTCAGTCCTGACTACCCAAGCTTGGCCTTCCTGGAGGGATCCCCTGCTGCTTGGCCTGGCTCCGGGCCGGGCTTGCGGCAGGGGCGGGTGGCTTCTGTGTCGGCATACGCTTCAGTCCGTCACTGGATGACGCCGCAGGCCACTCGGGCTCCGCCACCGCCCAGCGGGGCAGGGCTGTCGGCATGGTTGTCGCCGCCGGCATGCACCATCAGAGTATGTCCCTTGAGCGCTTCCGGATCCTTTAGGCGCGGGGCCAGCACCGGCTGCGTGGCCTTGCCGTCAGCACCCGCGTAGAGTGCCGGCAGGTCGCCCAGGTGGCCGTCTCCCCAGGGGTAGCCATGCTTGGCGGTATTCTGCGGATCCCAATGGCCGCCTGCGGCGCCTGCGGCGACCTTCTGGCCGTCCTTTTCCGCGACGGCGCAACTGCCCGAGGCATGGACGTGGAAGCCGTGGATGCCGGGCTGCAGCCCGTCAAGACTGGGAGTGAAGACCAGGCCGTATTCGCTCTGCTCGATGCTGACGGTGCCGAGCGCTGTGCCGATGCCGTCGCTGCTCACTGCGTCGAGCGTGATGCTGAGCGGCACGGCCTGCAGGGGCAGTGCGCAGCTGGCGGTCAGTGCTGCAATCAGCCATTTTTTCATGGGTATCTCCTTATTGTGCATGCGGAAGGGGCGTTCTTGCCCCTGGTATGGGCTGGATGGTCGGGCTGGCGTAGGCTTGCTGGCACAGTGACTATGCTGGACCCCGGTGGATCGGGCGGTCAATGATGGCAAGCGGGCAGGGCAGGCAATGAACGACATGACAAGCGTATGTCCAGTGCAGGTCATCGCGGTGACCAGTGGCAAGGGTGGGGTGGGCAAGAGTGTGGTGGCGGTGAATCTGGCGCTGGTGCTGGCCGGACGCGGGCGCCGGGTGATGCTGCTCGATGGCGATCTGGCAATGGCCAGTATCGATGCGTTGCTCGGCCTTGGCGCTGAGCGCACCCTGGCCGACGTTCTCGCCGGAGAGTGCGTCCTGGAGGATATCGTGCTGCAAGGGCCGGGCGGTATTCGCGTGGTGCCCGCCGCTTCCGGCATGCGCAGCATGGTACGGCTCTCGGCTCAGCAGCAGGCCGGGCTGATTCATGCCTTCGGTCGGCTCGCCTGCCAACTCGATGTGCTGATAGTGGACACCGCTTCTGGTATTGACGATTCGGCGGTTGGCTTCGTGCGGGCGGCGCGGGAAGTGCTTGTGGTGCTCTGCGATGAGCCGGCGTCGATTGCCGATGCCTATGCGTTGATCAGGTTGCTTAATCATGACTACGGGGTGAGCCGCTTCCGGATCCTCGCCAACATGGTGGCAGGCCCTCGCGAAGGGCGCGAGCTGTTCGCCAAGCTGCTCCGGCTGACTGAGCATTTCCTTGCTGCGACCCTGCAGTACGTCGGTGCCGTGCCCTGGGACGACACTCTGCGTAGGGCCGTGCAGCGGCAGTCGGCGGTCTGCGAGGCGTTTCCTCGCTCCAAGAGTGCGCTGGCCTTTCGGGCGATCGCGGAGAAGGTCGATGGCTGGCCGTTGCCCGCCAATCCACGGGGGCATGTGGAGTTCTTTGTCGAACATCTGGTTCGCGCGGCGCAGGCAAAGCCGGCTCAGGACTCCGCCGGGGACTCTTCCGCGGTTGTGCCGGCCGTGGGCAGGGGTGAGCGTGCGCCGGGCGGGCGAAAATAGCCCCTCCGGCCGGCGGGCTCGGCATGTATAATGCGGGTCCGCCCGGATTGACGCATGCCGCGCTCAGACCGGTACTGCCGTGTTGAGGTCGATGGTAAGCCTATTGTGACCAGTCCCTTTCTCGAAGCCATGGCGCTCGCCTGCGAGCGGGACTGGCGCATGTTGTTCGAGCAGCTCGACCTGATGCTGGCTCCCGGCGACATGCTGCAGGTGGTGGGCCCCAACGGCAGCGGCAAGACCAGCCTGCTGCGCCTGCTGGCTGGACTGATGCAGCCCTCGGCCGGAGAGGTGCGCCTGCAGGGGCGCAGCCTGCACGGTCGGCGTACCGAACTGGCGCGCAATCTGCTCTGGATCGGCCATGCGGCTGGTATCAAGGGGCTGCTGACCGCCGAGGAGAATCTTGCCTGGCTCTGTGCCCTGCATCGCCCCGCCGGACGCGAGGCGATCTGGCAGGCGCTGGCGGCAATCGGCCTGCGCGGCTTCGAGGACGTGCCCTGCCATACCCTGTCGGCCGGCCAGCAGCGTCGCGTGGCACTGGCCCGTCTGCATCTGGAGGCGCCACCGCTGTGGATCCTCGACGAGCCTTTCACCGCCCTCGACCGGCAGGGCGTGGCTCAGCTAGAGCGGCATCTGCTCGGCCACTGCGAGCGTGGCGGGATGGTCGTGCTGACCACCCACCACCGCCTGGAGGTCAGGCCTGCTACTTTCCGCGAGCTGGACCTGGAGCGGCGCGCCGCATGAGTAGTGTGTTCGCCCTCCTGCTCGCCCGCGAATCGCGGCTGCTGTTCCGCCGTCCGGCCGAACTGGTCAACCCGCTGGTGTTCTTCGCCATCGTCATCGCCCTGTTTCCGCTCGCTGTGGGACCCGAGACGCAGCTTCTGCAGACGCTTTCGCCCGGGCTGATCTGGGTGGCGGCGCTGCTCGCCGTGCTGCTGTCGCTGGATGGCCTGTTCCGCAGCGACTTCGAGGACGGTTCCCTGGAACAATGGGTGGTCGCGTCGCATCCGTTGCCGCTTCTGGTGCTGGCCAAGGTGTTGGCACACTGGCTGCTTTCCGGGCTGGCGTTGGTCCTGCTGGCGCCGCTGCTGGCCCTGATGCTGGGGCTGCCTGCACGTTGCTTGCCGGTACTGCTGCTGTCGCTGCTGCTCGGCACCCCAGTGCTGAGTTTGCTCGGTGCCGTCGGCGCAGCGCTGATCGTGGGCCTCAAGCGTGGCGGCCTGCTGCTGCCGCTGCTGATTCTGCCGCTGTACATCCCCGTGCTGATTCTCGGCAGTGGGGCAATGCAGGCGGCACTGCAGGGATTGCCGGCGACCGGTCATCTGCTATGGCTGGCCAGCCTGGCCGTGCTGGCCGTGACCTTGCTGCCCTTCGCAATCGCCGCCGGGCTGAGCATCAGCGTCGGAGAGTAGCCGTTTTGCCAGCGCAGGGGATTGGCCGGGGAGACGGTTCCGGTATGGCCAGGCAGGAAGCGTGCCGGGTTTTGTGCTTCGTGAGAATATGAGTGGTCTCGATGAGTTGGACGTGGTTTCACAAGCTGGGCTCGCCCAAGTGGTTCTATGAAATCAGCGGCCGCTGGCTGCCCTGGTTCGCTGTGGTCGCCGCGCTGCTGCTCGGCGCCGGCCTGGTCTGGGGACTGGCCTTCGCGCCGCCGGACTACCAGCAGGGCAACAGCTTCCGCATCATTTACATCCATGTGCCGGTGGCCTTCCTCGCCCAGTCCTGCTACGTGCTGCTGGCAGTGGCCGGGCTGGTCGGCCTGGTCTGGCGCATGAAGCTGGCCGACATCGCCCTGCAGTGCGCCGCGCCCATCGGTGCCTGGATGACCTTCATCGCCCTGGTCACCGGCGCCATCTGGGGCAAGCCGACCTGGGGCACCTGGTGGGTCTGGGATGCGCGGCTGACCTCGATGCTGATCCTGCTGTTTCTCTACTTCGGGATCATCGCCCTCGGCCAGGCGATTGCCAACCGCGACAGCGCGGCCAAGGCCTGCGCGGTGCTGGCGATCGTCGGGGTGGTCAACATCCCGATCATCAAGTACTCGGTCGAATGGTGGAACTCCCTGCACCAGCCGGCCACCTTCACCCTGACCGAGAAGCCGGCGATGCCCATGGAGATGTGGCTGCCGATGCTGGTCATGGTGCTCGGCATCTACTGTTTCTTCGCCGCCGTGCTGCTGCTGCGCATGCGCCTCGAGGTGCTCAGGCGCGAGGCGCGCAGCAGCTGGGCCAAATCCGAGATCAAGGCTCTCGTGGGGGCACCATGAGTTTTTCCTCGTTCGCCGAATTCGTCGCCATGGGCAATCATGGCCCCTATGTGTGGTCGGCCTACGGCATCAGCCTGGCGGTGCTGGTCCTCAATATCGCCGGACCGCTGCTGGCGCGCCGGCGCTATCTGCAAGAAGAGGCGCGTCGTCTGCGCCGGGAGGAGTCGAAGTGAATCCTGTGCGCAAGAAGCGGCTGTTCATCGTCCTGGCGATCCTCGCCGGCGTGGGCATCGCCATGGCGCTGGCCCTGTCCGCTCTGCAGCAGAACATCAACCTGTTCTACACCCCCAGCCAGATCGCCGCGGGCGAGGCGCCGCAGGGGGCGCGGATTCGTGCCGGCGGCCTGGTGGAGCAGGGCTCGGTGCAGCGCGGTGCGGACTCGCTAGCGGTGTCCTTCCGGGTCACCGATGGCGCCGAGACCGTGACCGTCCGCTACCAGGGTATCCTCCCCGACCTGTTCCGCGAGGGGCAGGGCATCGTCGCTCTGGGGCGGGTCGATGGCGACGGCGCGCTGCAGGCCGACGAGGTATTGGCCAAGCACGACGAGAACTACATGCCGCCGGAGGTCAGTCAGGCGCTGGAGAAGACCGGCATGCTCAAGCACTACGAAGGCGGCAAGCCGGAGGGTGTGCAATGATTCCCGAACTCGGCCACCTGGGGATGATCCTCGCCCTGTGCCTGGCGCTGGTGCAGGGCACCCTGCCGCTGATCGGCGCCTGGCGCGGCGACCGCCTGTGGATGGGCCTGGCTGTGCCGGCCGCCTGGGGGCAGTTCGCCTTCCTGCTGTTCGCCTTCGCTTGCCTAACCCAGGCCTTCCTGGTCGACGACTTCTCGGTCGCCTACGTAGCGAGCAACTCCAACAGCGCCTTGCCCTGGTACTACAAGTTCAGTGCCGTATGGGGCGCCCACGAGGGTTCGTTGCTGCTCTGGGCGCTGATTCTGTCCGGCTGGACCTTCGCCGTGTCGATCTTCTCGCGGCAGCTGCCGGAGGAGATGCTGGCCCGCGTGCTGAGCGTGATGGGACTGATCAGCGTCGGCTTCCTGCTGTTCCTGATCGTCACCTCCAACCCCTTCGCGCGTCTGCTGCCGCAATCGCCGGCAGATGGCCGTGACCTCAACCCGCTGCTCCAGGACTTCGGCCTGGTCGTCCATCCGCCGATGCTCTACATGGGCTACGTCGGTTTCTCGGTGGTCTTCGCCTTCGCCATCGCCGCGCTGCTCGGCGGCCGCCTGGATGCCGCCTGGGCACGCTGGTCGCGGCCCTGGACGCTGGTCGCCTGGGCCTTCCTCGGCGTCGGCATCGTGCTCGGCTCCTGGTGGGCCTACTACGAACTGGGCTGGGGCGGCTGGTGGTTCTGGGACCCGGTCGAGAACGCCTCCTTCATGCCCTGGCTGGTGGGCACCGCGCTGCTGCACTCGCTGGCGGTGACGGAGAAGCGCGGAGTGTTCAAGAGCTGGACGGTGCTGCTGGCCATCGCCGCCTTCTCCCTGAGCCTGCTCGGCACCTTCCTCGTGCGTTCGGGCGTGCTCACCTCGGTGCATGCTTTCGCCAACGACCCGGAGCGCGGCGTGTTCATCCTGGGCTTCCTGCTGCTGGTGATCGGCAGCTCGCTGACCCTGTTCGCCATCCGTGCGCCGGTGGTCAAGAGTCAGGTGGGCTTCGCCCTCTGGTCGCGGGAGACCCTGCTGCTGGTGAACAACCTGCTCTTGGTGGTGGCGACCTCGACCATCCTCCTCGGCACCCTCTATCCGCTGCTGCTGGATGCACTGTCTGGCGCCAAACTGTCGGTCGGCCCGCCGTACTTCAATGCGCTGTTCCTGCCGCTGATGGGCCTGCTGATGCTGAGCCTCGCGGTAGGCGTGCTGGTACGCTGGAAGGACACTCCGCTGAACTGGCTGGTCGGCATGCTCGCGCCGGTGCTGCTGGCCAGCGTGGCGCTGGCCCTGCTGGCCGCCTTCGCCCTCGGCGATTTCGCCTGGGCGGTGCTGGCGACTGCTTTCCTGGCCGCCTGGGTGGTCCTCGCCGGGGCGCGCGACCTGTTCGACAAGACCCGCCACAAGGGCCCACTCAAGGGCCTGCGCAACCTCTCGCCAAGCTACTGGGGCATGCAGCTGTCCCACGTGGGGGTTGCCGTCTGCGCCCTGGGCATCGTCCTGAGCAGTCAGGAAAGCGCCGAGCGCGACCTGCGCATGGCGCCGGGCGATACCGTGGATCTGGGCGGTTACCGCTTCGTTTTCGAGGGCACCCGGCACCACGAAGGCCCCAACTTCGTCTCCGACCGGGCCAGCGTCCGCGTCTTCGACGGGGATCGCGAGGTGGCCGTGCTGCAGCCGGAGAAGCGCCTCTACACCGTGCAGCGGATGCCGATGACCGAGGCCGGCATCGACGCCGGCTTCACCCGCGATCTCTATGTCGCCCTGGGCGAGCCGCTGGACAACGGCGCCTGGGCGGTCCGTCTGCATATCAAGCCGTTCGTCCGCTGGATCTGGCTGGGGGGCCTGATGATGGCCTTCGGCGCAGCGCTGGCGGCCTGCGACCGGCGTTATCGGGTCAAGGTCAAGACCCGCGTGCGCGAGGCCCTGGGCCTGGCCGGACAAGGAGCCTGAAGGTGAAACGAGCGATATTCCTGTTGCCGCTGATGCTCTTCCTGGGCATCGCGGCCTTCCTCTACCGGGGCCTGTTCCTCGACCCCGCCGAGCTGCCCTCGGCGCTGATCGGCAGGCCGTTCCCGCCGTTCTCCCTACCCGCGGTGGAAGAGCCGGGGCGCACGCTCAGTGTCGACGACCTCAAGGGCAAGCCGGCGCTGGTCAACGTCTGGGCAACCTGGTGCGTGTCGTGCAAGGTCGAGCATCCGGTGCTCAACGAGCTGGCCGGGCGCGGCGTGAACATCGTCGGCGTCAACTACAAGGACGACAACGCCAGCGCGCTGAAGTGGCTGAAGGAGTTCCACAACCCCTACCGGCTGAACATCCGCGACGAGCAGGGCAGCCTCAGCCTGGACCTTGGCGTCTATGGCGCGCCGGAAACCTTCCTCATCGACAGGTACGGCATCATCCGCCACAAGTTCGTCGGGGTGATCGACGAGCGGACCTGGCGCGAGCAGCTTGCCGCGCGCTACCAGGAGCTGCTGGACGAATGAAATCCCTGATCCGTGCCGCGCTGCTGGGCCTTGTGCTGAGCGCGACGGCACAGGCCGCCATTGACACTTATGAATTCGAGAGCGACGCCGAGCGCGAGCGCTACCGCAGCCTGATCGAGGAGTTGCGCTGTCCGAAGTGTCAGAACCAGAACATCGCTGATTCCGATGCGCCCATTGCCATGGATCTGCGCCGCGAGATCTACCGCATGCTCGGCGAAGGGCAGAGCAATGAACAGATCGTCGACTATCTGGTGGCCCGCTACGGCGACTTCGTCCGCTACAAGCCACCGCTCGATGCCCGGACGCTGCTGCTCTGGTATGGCCCGGCGGGCCTGCTGGCTGTCGGTTTCGGCGTGCTGGCGGTGATCATCCTCCGGCGCCGGCGCAGTGTCGCCAATCCTGCGTCGAACACCCTTTCCCCGGCCGAGCGCGAGCGCCTCGCCACCCTGCTGGACAAAAAAGACCCATGATCGATTTCTGGATCGCCGCTGGCCTGCTGCTGCTGCTGGCCCTGGCCTTTCTGCTGCTTCCCATGGTGCGTGGCCGCCGCGTCCAGGCCGAAGAGAACCGTACCGCGCTCAACGTGGTGCTCTATGAGGAGCGTCTAGCCGAATTGGACGCGCAGCGCTCGGCTGGCACCCTGGGCGCCGAACAGCTGGAGGCCGGCCGCGCCGAGGCTGCCCGCGAGCTGCTGGCAGATACTGCGGACAGCGATGCGCACCGCCGCTCCTCCCTGGGCAAGGCCGTGCCGCTGGCGGTGGCGCTGCTGGTGCCGCTGCTCGGCTACGGCCTGTACCTGCACTGGGGCGCCAGCGACAAGCTCGAGCTGGCCCGCCAGTTCGCCGAGCAGCCGAAGACCCTCGAGGAGATGACCGCGCGCCTGGAGGAGGCGGTCAAGGTCCAGCCGGATTCCGCCGAGGGCTGGTATTTCCTCGGTCGCACTTACATGGCCCAAGAACGTCCGGCCGATGCCGTGCGGGCCTTCGAGCAGGCTGCCCGGCTGGCCGAGCGGCCACCGGAGATCCTCGGCCAGTGGGCCCAGGCGCTGTATTTCGCCGAGGGCAAGCGCTGGAGTGCGCAGATGCAGACACTGACCGACGAGGCGCTGGCCGGCGATCCCACCGAAGTCACCAGCCTCGGCCTGCTGGGCATCGCCGCCTTCGAGGAGCGCCGCTTCGCCGATGCCGCCGGCTATTGGGAACGCCTGGTGGCGATCCTGCCCGAAGGCGACCCGTCGCGGACGGCTATTGTCGGCGGCATTGCCCGCGCCCGCGAGCAGGCCGGAGTCGCCGGGACGCCGGAGAGCGCGCAATCTGCGGCCAGCCAGGTCGAGCTGAAGGTCAGCGTTGCCCTGGCCCCGGAGCTGGCCGACAAGGTGCGGCCGGACGACAGCGTGTTCGTCTTCGCCCGCGTTGTTTCCGGTCCGCCGATGCCGCTGGCGGTCGAGCGCCTGCGCGTGGCCGATCTGCCGGCGCAGGTCGCCCTGAGCGATGCCAATGCAATGCTGCCGCAGCTCAGGCTGTCGAACTTCGCCGAGGTGCAACTGGTCGCTCGGGTTTCGCGGGCCGGCAATCCCACCGCGGGCGACTGGATCGGCCGTCTCGACCAAGTGAGTGCCAAAGCATCGGGCGAGTACGCCCTGACCATTGATCGAGCCGACGCGCCCTGAGGGTACGTCCCCGGAGAGGAAAAATGAAGGTTCTTGCCCCCTCGCAGCCATTCCCGGCCAAGTCCGCCGGGCTGCTGCGCCACCTGCGTCCGTTCGGCATGCTCGGCCTGACCCTGCTGCTGGCCGCCTGCGCCCACCAGGATTACGACTACCCGTCCGGCGACCGCCCGGCACCGACGCAGCGCCCCCCCGAGCAGCGGCCGCCGGTGCAGGTGCCGACGCAGCCGCGCCAGACGATCAAGTCTCTGCCGCCCAAGCCCGCCAGCCCGCAGCGGAGCCGGGGCGGCAACCATCCGCGCTATGCACCGCCGCCGGATGCCGATGCCTACTGGGACAACAACCTGGGGGTCTATGTGGTGAAGGGCCGGCCGCTGTACTACCGGGAGCGCCTGTACTACCGCTGGAACGACGGCTGGTACAGCTCCGGGCGGCCGAGCGGCCCCTGGGAATCGGTCGAGGGACCGAGCGTGCCGCCGGGACTGCGCCGTTATCATCCGGTGCGCTGAGCCGCTGGCATCAGTCGTGCAACTCTTCCACGCTGGATTCTGACGCGGGTTTGGGAGGGCGCGGAAACAGTGCGTTGCCGCAGCGGCTGCAGTAGGCGGCATTGGGTTCATGGAGGCTCTTTTCGCAGGTCGGACAAATCTGGTGCAGGCGTTGCGGCTGCATCGCGCTGGCCAGCTCGGCGGTGAAGATCCCGGTGGGCACTGCGATCACCGAGTAGCCGGTGATCATCACCAGGCTCGCCAGGGCCTGGCCCAGCGGCGTCTTCGGCGTCATGTCGCCGTAGCCGACTGTGGTCAGGGTCACCACCGCCCAGTAGATACTGGCGGGAATGCTGCTGAAGCCATGCTCCGGCCCTTCGACCACGTACACCAGGGTGCCGAAAACGACGACCATGGTGCTCACGCTGAACAGGAAGACGATGACCTTCTGCCGGCTGCCGCGCAGCGCGACGAGCAGGAAATTCGCCTGGTTCAGGTAGGACAGCAGCTTCAGCACGCGGAATACCCGCAGCATGCGCATGATGCGGATGATGAGCAGGTACTGGGCCGGTGGGAACAGCAGGGCGAGGACTGCCGGCAGTACGGCCAGCAGGTCGACGGCGCCGTAGAAGCTGAAGATGTAGTGCGATGGTCTGGGATGGATGTATATGCGTAGCAGATATTCGCCAGCGAAGAGCATCGTAAAGCCCCATTCCAGGGCGTAAAACAGCTCGCCGTAGTGGTCGTAACCCTGCAGGCTGTCGAGCATCACCACCACCAGACTGGCGAAGATGGCCAGCAGCAGCGCGATATCGAAATGCCGCCCGGCCGGCGTGTCGCTGAAAAAGACGATGATATAGAGGCGCTCGCGCCAGCTTTTCTTGTCCATGTGCGTCCTCATTCGCTGCGTCAGATCGCCGGGCTGGCCGGTTGGCGCACATCCTGCTTTATTGTGCAAAGGGTCAATGATGCCTGACATCTCCGACCCACGATCATAACCGGCTCGAGGACGCGAGCCATCCAGCCTGGTCCCGCGGAGCGGTGCAATGCAGGCTGGCGGGAGTGAAATACGCCATGGCCAATGTCGAACTGGTCGATCCCTTCGGGCGCCGCATCACCTACCTGCGCCTGTCGGTGACCGATCGCTGTGATTTCCGCTGCACCTATTGCATGAGCGAGAACATGGTGTTCGCCCCGCGCGAGCAGATCCTCAGCCTGGAGGAGCTCTACGACGTGGCGGATGCCTTCATCGGCCTCGGCGTCAAGCGCATCCGTATCACCGGCGGCGAGCCGCTGGTGCGCAAGGGCCTGCTCGGCCTGCTGGAGCGCCTGGGAGCGCGCACGGAGCTGGAAGACCTGGCCATGACCACCAACGGCTCGCAGCTGCCGTTCATGGCCGGTGATCTGCGCGCGGCCGGGCTCCGGCGCCTCAACATCAGCCTCGACTCGCTGCGCCCTGATCGCTTCGCCGCCTTCACCCGCCGCGACAAGCTTGACCAGGTTCTCGCCGGCATCGAGGCCGCCCGCGCCGTGGGCTTTGCGCGGATCAAGCTGAACACTGTGGTGCAGAAGGGTCGCAACGACGACGAGGTGCTCGAGCTGGTCGAGTTCGCCCTGGAGCGCGGCCTGGACATCAGTTTCATCGAGGAGATGCCGCTCGGCGGTATCTCCAGCCACAATCGCAGCGAAACCCTCTGCTCCAGCGACGAGGTGCGCCGGCGCATCGAGGAGCGCTTCAGTCTGGTGCGCAGCAGCCATGTCAGTGGCGGTCCTTCGCGCTACTGGCAGGTGGTCGGCAGCCAGACCCAGGTCGGCTTCATCTCGCCGCACAGCCACAACTTCTGCAGCGCCTGCAACCGCGTGCGGGTCACCGCCGAGGGCAAGCTGGTGCTCTGTCTCGGCCATGAGGGCGCACTCGACCTGAAGACCCTGATGCGCGCCCATCCCGGCGATTCGGCGCGGCTGCGCCAGGCTCTGGTAGAGGCCCTGCAGCTCAAGCCCGAGCGCCATCATTTCGCGGCCGACGCCCAGGTACAGGTGGTGCGCTTCATGAGCATGACCGGCGGCTGAGCGAAACGGGTGTATGCCCGTTTCGCCTGCACCAGACTGGAGCTTCCTGCGGCAGGCGCGCGCTAGAGCATTTTTTGAAAACACGAATTCGACATACAGGGGTTGCTCTTCCTGGTCATTTCGGTCCTCCTCTCCCGCTCGGACAAGGAGACCAGAATGGCTCGGG
>NZ_BAAGYK010000162.1:0-1554 GCF_054779355.1 Azotobacter armeniacus | reverse complement strand
GTCCATTCGTTCGAGCTTGGCAGGATCAAGGCCACCGCTTGGCGCCATTGAGTTCGCCCAGGACCTCCTCGGGCACAAAGAGCGCTGCCCCGCTCGATTTGGTCAAGCTCGCCATGAAAACACGAGAGCAGCGGCTCGCCTACGCGACCCAGCACTGGATTGCTGCTGCGAGACTGCATTGATCGCTGGTGCCCATCAGGGGGTAGCTCCCCATGGTTGGGAAGGGCTGGCTGCCGGTCATCGACAGCACGTCCCCGCAGGCGCAGTCGCGTCGTCCAGCGCGGCGGGGATGGTTAGAGCCGCGAGGCAGGAAGGCGCGAAAAAGCGTGGCCTCATGGTTCATGGCTCATGCGTCATGGATCACGGCTCATTCGTCATTGCTCATGCGTCATGAATCACGCTTCATGCTTCATTCGTCATGGCTCACGTGTCATGAATCACGCCTCATGGCTCATGGCTCATGCGTCATATTGGATCGCTGCTGCGAGACTGCATTGACCGCTGGCCGGGCGATCCAGGGACACCTCACCCTTTGGATGGGAGGGCTGCTCGTTTGCACGTCTGCAGAAGGCGCGCTCCTGTCCGGTTATACTCGCGGGCCGAATTCCAACCTGGACTGACCAATGAACAAAGCTGAGAGGTTGTGAAAAAATCGAACAGTGCCGTGAGAGCCTCTCCAATCCCCTTCAAAAATGCGTGCCATGTGAAAAGCGGGAGAGTTTATGAGCTAAATGGTCTTACTTTTCACGTAAGTGCTCGAGCGAAATTTCCCTGGATTTTCTGCTGTTCCGAACCAGGCCAACCCCTGTATTTCAGTGGCTTGCACGGGCAATGCAGGGGAAAAATATCGGATTATTTTTCTTCGGGCACTTAGCGCAACGTTTTAGCGGCTGTTTTGAAGGGGGCGCAGCAGCCGCTTGAATTTTTCACAACCTCTGAGAGCTTGTGAAAAAACCCACCGGGCCTGCGCTCTGCGAGAATAGGCGCGGGGTTTGGACCGGAGGCAAGAGATGGCAGGCACAGGTGGCGAGCTGTTCGACGATCTCCCTATTCCAGACGCACGGCCCGCGCCGTCCCTCAAGGCTGCGGCGGCGCGTGTGCGGCGCCCGAACCGGAATCAGATCGAGCTGCGTCCCAGCGACCTGGAGAGTCTGCTTTCGGAGGATCATCCGGCACGGCTGGTGTGGGGCTACGTCGAGCGGCAGGACCTTTCGCCGTTGTACGCCGGGATCAAGGCGGTGGATGGCGGCTGCGGACGCAGCGCGATTGCCCCGGAGATTCTGCTGGCACTGTGGCTGTATGCGACGCTGGAGGGTGTCGGCAGCGCGCGGGCTCTGGCGCGGCTGTGCGAGGCGCGCGATGCCTATCGCTGGCTGTGCGGCGGGGTGCAGGTGAACCACCACACCCTGTCGGACTTCCGGGTGGGCCAGGGCGAATTTCTGGACCGATGGCTGACCGCCAATGTTGCCAGTCTGCTGGCTACGGGTGCCGTGGCCATGAAGCGCGTGGCACAGGACGGCATGCGCGTGCGGGCGCACGCCGGCGCTGCCTCGT
>NZ_BAAGYK010000161.1:1000-45813 GCF_054779355.1 Azotobacter armeniacus | reverse complement strand
GGACGCCCGGGTCTATGCCGGGCTGTTCGACGGTGCGGAGCGGGCCAGCCTGGAGCTCGGCGGACAACGCCACGCCTACGTGCATCTGGCGCGCGGCGCGCTGACCGTCAACGGCCAGCGACTGGAGGCGGGCGACGGCCTGCGCATCCGCCGGGCCGAGCGGCTGGAGTTCGGCGACGGTGAGCTGGCCGAGGTGCTGGTCTTCGATCTGCGCCTGAACGAACTGCCGCGGATGCCATGAACGGTGGCGGGCAGCGGATCGGCGCCGTGTGAAAATGCTCCGCCGGGGGCTGCTAGAATGCCCGGCCGTCCCCTCCTGCGAAGCTCGCCATGTCCCGACTCAATCCCCGCCAGCAGGAAGCCGTGGCCTACGTCGGCGGCCCGCTGCTGGTGCTCGCCGGCGCCGGTTCCGGCAAGACCAGCGTGATCACCCGCAAGATCGCCTACCTGATCCAGCAGTGCGGCATCCAGGCCCGGCACATCGTCGCCATGACCTTCACCAACAAGGCCGCCCGCGAGATGAAGGAGCGCGTCGGCAGCCTGCTGCGCGGCGCCGAGGGCAAGGGGCTGACCGTCTCCACCTTCCACAACCTCGGCCTCAACATCATCCGCAAGGAGCATGGCAGGCTCGGCTACAAGCCCGGCTTCTCGATCTTCGACGAGGGCGATATCAAGGCCCTGCTGACCGACATCATGCAGAAGGAATACTCCGGGGACGACGGCGTCGACGAGATCAAGAACCACATCGGCGCCTGGAAGAACGACCTGATCCTCCCCGAGGAGGCCCTGGAGAAGGCGCGCACGCCCAAGGAGCAGACCGCCGCCGTCGTCTACCTGCACTACCAGCGCACCCTCAAGGCCTACAACGCGGTCGACTTCGACGACCTGATCCTGCTGCCGGTGAAGCTGTTCCAGGAGCATCCGAACGTCCTCGAGAAGTGGCAGAACCGCATTCGCTACCTGCTGGTCGACGAATACCAGGACACCAACGCCAGCCAGTACCTGCTGGTGAAGCTGCTGGTCGGCATGCGCCACCAGTTCACCGTGGTCGGCGACGACGACCAGTCGATCTATGCCTGGCGAGGGGCGCGGCCGGAAAATCTGATGCAGCTGAAAAAAGACTACCCCTCGCTGAAGGTGGTGATGCTCGAGCAGAACTACCGCTCCACCAGCCGCATTCTCAAGTGCGCCAACGTGCTGATCGCCAACAACCCCCACGTGTTCGACAAGCAGCTGTGGAGCGAGATGGGCCACGGCGACGAGATCCGCGTGATCAGCTGTCGCAACGAGGAAGCCGAGGCCGAGCGGGTGGCCATGGAGATCCTCACCCTGCACCTGAAGACCGGCCGCCCCTACAGCGACTTCGCCATCCTCTACCGCGGCAACTACCAGTCGCGGCTGATGGAACTGAAGCTGCAGCACCACCAGATCCCCTACCGCCTCTCCGGCGGCACCAGCTTCTTCGCCCGCCAGGAGGTGAAGGACCTGATGAGCTACTTCCGCCTGCTGGTCAACCCGGATGACGACAACGCCTTCCTGCGGGTAATCAACGTGCCGCGCCGGGAAATCGGCTCGGCGACCCTGGAAAAGCTCAGCCACTACGCAGGCGAGCGCAACCTCTCGCTGTACGAGGCCGCCGGCGAGCTCGGCCTCGCCCAGCATCTGGACGGCCGCTACAGCGAACGCCTGGCGCGCTTCACTCGCTGGATGGACGGCGTGCGCCAGCAGTGCGCGCAGAATGACCCGATCGCCGCCCTGCGCAGCATGGTGATGGACATCGACTACGAGAACTGGCTCAAGCAGAACGCCTCCAGCGACAAGGTCGCCGAGGTGCGCATGGGCAACGTCTGGTTCCTCGTCGAAGCGCTGAAGAACACGCTCGAAAAGGACGAAGACGGCGAGATGACCATCGAGGAGGCCATCGGCAAGCTGGTGCTGCGCGACATGCTGGAACGCCAGCAGGAAGAAGAGGAAGGCGCCGAGGGCGTACAAATGCTCACCCTGCACGCCTCCAAGGGCCTGGAGTTCCCTCACGTGTTCATCATCGGCGTGGAAGAGGAAATCCTCCCCCACCGCTCCAGCATCGAGGCCGACACCATCGAGGAAGAACGCCGCCTGGCCTACGTCGGCATCACCCGCGCCCGGCAGAACCTGGTGCTGACCTTTGCCGCCAAGCGCAAGCAGTACGGCGAAATCATCGACTGTGCCCCCAGCCGCTTCCTCGCCGAATTGCCCCAGGACGACCTGTCCTGGGAGGGCCAGGAAGACGCCCCGGTGGAGGCCAAGGCAGCGCGGGGGAAGAATGCGCTGGCGGATATCAGGGCGATGCTCAAGCGCTGAGATCGAGTGTCACTAATCCATAGCGTGGCTCTGGACGCGTACCAATCATAAGTTCAACACCGTCACAAGGTCCTGCAGGGTCGCCGCTGGGCCGAATTCTCTCAGCGCTACAACTCAGAGCGGCCTATGCTCAGAATTTGTATAACGTAAAGTTCGCTCACGCCTATGCGCAGTTCAAGGAGGAACGAATGGTATGAAATTGAAGCGGCTCCGCCAATTCAGCCCACAGGATGGCACTGCAGCAGGGAGGGAGCGGGCATGACCAAGTCCTCTGTTCTCCTCGCCATACTCATGGCTCTGGTCATCTGGCTGCTCTCCCGTGAGAGCGATACCTTGCGCACCGAGCTGCAGCGCGCTGCCGAGCGTGCCGACCGAGCCGAACGGCTGGCCAGCCAACACCAGGCCGATGCCGAGCGCCTGGCCGCTGCGCTCACCAGTGAGCGCAGCGGCCAGGAGCAGCTGCGCGCCGCGCTGACCAGCCAACAGCAACAGATCGAAGCACTGAAGCATGAAAGTCAGGAACTGCGCGCCTGGACTGCCGAACCTCTGTCTGCGGCTGCTCGCCGGCTGCGCGAGCGCCTCGTCATCACTGGTGCCGACGCCCATCTTGAGCACCTGTCCGGCAGTGATGCCCTTCCGGCTACCGCCGAACAGCCCGCGCACTAACGGCGACCTGCTCGCCGGGCTTGACCACACCGAAGCCGCCTGGGCCGAATACGCCGCCCAGATAGACAGGGTCAGCACAAAGCGAAGAGAAACTTCCGCTCGGCTTACTTCGCCCGCAGGCAGGCGACTCTCGGTACCATGACGAGCATCTTGCACATCTCCGATACCCATTTCGGCACCGAGCAGCAACCGGTCGTGGGAGCCATGGAGGCGCACGTGCGCGAACAGGGCGCCGACCTGCTGGTGCTGTCGGGGGACATCACCCAGCGCGCGCGACGCCACCAATTCGACGCGGCACAGGCCTTCGTCCAGCGCCTGGAAGGCTACGGCATCCCGGAAACCCTGGTGATTCCCGGCAATCACGACCTGCCGCTGTACAACCTGCTGTCGCGCTTCCTGTGCCCCTACGGCAACTACTGCCGGCACTTCGGCAAGGAGCTGGAGCCGACCTTCGAGAACGACGAGTTGCTGGTCATCGGCCTGAACACGACCCATCCCAGGCGCCGCAAGGACGGCCGGGTGACAGGCGACCAGGTACGCGCGGTCTGCGAGCGGCTGCGCCAGTGCGATCCGGCCAAATTACGCATTGTGGTGGCCCACCAGCCCTTCGGCTTGATAGCGCCCTCGGACCTGCACAACCTGCAGCATGGCGCGCAGGCGGCGCTGACGCGCTGGGCCGAGGCGGGTCTGGACATCGTGATGGGCGGGCACATCCACCTGCCCTATGTGCTGCCGCTGAGTGGTCAGTACCCCAACCTGACCCGGGAGATCTGGACGGTGCAGGCTGGCACCGCGCTGTCCTCGCGAGTGCGCGGCCGCTCGCCGAACTCGTTCAACCGGCTGCATCTGGGCCAGGCAGAGAGCAAGCAGGTGCAAGTCGAACGCTGGGACTACCACTCCCCGACCGGTCAATTCGTGCTCGGAGCGCATTACGATCTGTACTGGCCCGCCCGCTGATCTCAGCCTCCCTGCCCAGACCGCTCGAGCACGGCCAAGGCTCGATGCTCAGCCTCCCGCTGGTCATCGAAAGAGCTATCTTCACGCCGAATCGTTTTAGTGAAGCAATTTTCATGGGTGACCACTCATGCAGAGAGCCTTGTCAAACGGAACCGCAGGCACTAAGGTAACGCTATCTCAGCATACGGTACTGGCCATGCGCCAACCTAGCCTCTGCCCATGCTGGGTTAGCCCTAGTGGCAATTGACAAAAACAACAAGATGACAGCGACAGAGTCTGCCTTGTATAGGCACGAACTCTTAAGATAGCGCTGCCTATGTGCCGAGGTGACTACTTATGCATCCATCTACCACTACGCTGACGAACACGGGTGGCGCTGATTACAGCAAACCCTGCCTGCACCAGGACGCCACTCTCAAGCAGAGATTCCGCGCCCGTTCCTCTGTCGGCCTCGCCGCAATGCATCCGGCGCAGACTGCCGGCGACAGATATGCCCTCCCCCCGCCTTCCGGCGAGCCTGTCAACAGCAGCGTCGCTCCTCGGACAATGGCCATCCGTACCAGACCGAGCAGGACCGGTTCGCTTCAGCGCTTCGAGCGCGCCTGGGACAGCGCCGTCCCAACCCGCAACAGCAAGCTGCACTCTGTTTAGCCCGGGGAAGCCAGGATCCCTGGATTGAAATTCTGCCTGAGCAGTACTCGTACGCTCTCAGCGGAGTACTCCTTGAAAGTAACAACCACAAAAACAGGAAATGTACGATGGCAATGATCGAAACCACCGTTAGCGGGGCTGACACGAACAGCCTGGCAACAGCAAAAACACAAAAACTGAGCCTGTTCGTTTTCGCTCTGTTCTTTATTTTTGGCGGCCTGACCAGCCTTAACGATGTACTCGTTCCAAAGTTGAAAAACCTGTTCAGCCTGAGCTACACCGAGGCAATGCTGGTGCAATCCGCATTCTTCTTTGCCTACTTCGTTGCATCCATACCGGCCGGCTTGCTCATCTCGCGAATCGGCTACATGAAAGCCGCCGTCGTCGGGCTCTTGACCATGGCTATCGGGTGCCTGCTGTTCATACCGGCAACCAATTCTGCCTTGTTCCTGACATTCCTGGGGGCCCTGTTCATCCTGGCGGTGGGCGTCACCACCGTGCAGGTCGTGGCGAACCCTCTTATCTCACTTCTGGGGCCGAGCACGACCGTACATAGCCGTCTCACCCTGGGCCAGGCATTCAATTCGCTGGGAACGACTGTAGCCCCCTATATTGGCGCCATCCTGATTCTTGGCACCCTGAATGAGGTGGACACCTCGACATTGTCCTCATCCGAACTGACGGCCTATCTGGCCGAGGAAGCCAGCGTCATCAGCAATACCTACGCAGGCATCGCTCTGATCATCTGCCTGCTTGCCCTGGTCGTCTGGCTGCAGAGAGACAAGTTGAAATCCTCGAAAAAACCCGAGAATCCCAACATCCTCTCTACCCTCGATCTTTTGAAGCAACCCCGCTTTGCCTTCGGCGCCGCCTGCATCTTTCTCTATGTCGGGGCTGAAGTTGCGATCGGCAGTCTCCTCACCGACTATCTCATGCTCCCCACCACCATGAACCTGGCACCCGAAACGGCCGGCAAGCATGTGGCCTATTACTGGGGCGGCGCCATGGTGGGCCGGTTCATCGGTGCAGCCCTCATGCGCCGGTACTCCCCCGGAAAACTGCTGGCCTTTGCCGCCACGGCCGTCATGGTCCTGGTAACCACTTCCGCAATGACGACAGGCAGTGTCGCCGGATGGTCACTGCTGACCGTGGGACTGTTCAACTCCATCATGTTCCCGACCATCTTCAGTCTTGCCTCCGAAGGGCTCGGCGAGCGGGCGGCCGAAGGATCGGGCCTGATCTGCTGCGCGATCGTTGGCGGGGCAATCATTCCGCCGGTCACTGGATTTGCAGCCGACCTGTCTACCCTCGCCACTGCCCTGGCCGTTCCCGTCATTTGTTATGCCGGTATCGCCTCCTATGGCTGGTATGCACGTCGCCCCCGAATGATCGGTTAATTGCGAAGCTCTTGAACAGGCGAAAGCCTGATGGCGATACCCCGGAATTCTTGGCGGGATCAGCAGATCCCGTTCTTGAAAAAGGTCCGGTCATTGTCCGCAATACTGGTGCCGTAAAAGGAGCAGGATTGCGGACGACTGGAAAATGCGGTCTTTTGAGATCTTTATCGTCCCGGGCCGTGAAGGCTTGGGACGTTTTTTTTACAAACAAGCCTCCATGCCCCTCGCACTTGCAGCTCCCCCATCTGTTTGCATTAATTAAATAATATCCAGGCACCTGCACTTCCAGCGGATTACCTCCCGCGCGCCAGCCCACCGCACAATGCCACGCCTCGTATTCAATCGAATACGCTGCACCACCAACTCGGCGTCTTCTGCTTGAACTTCACCACTGTCTATATTGGAGCTCTCGCAGGCGACATCCATGCTTGTGACACGGCAGACGTGACGATATAAAACATCAAACGCTGCAACTCATTAAAAAGAGCGAGCCATAAAGCCATGCGCCTTCGTCGTATTCATCACGCCGCGATCATCTGTTCGAATTATGAAGTCTCGAAGCGCTTCTATACCGAATATCTGGGCCTGCAAATCGTGGCCGAGCATTATCGGGCCGAGCGCAAGTCCTACAAGCTCGATCTGGCGCTTCCCGATGGATCGCAAGTCGAACTCTTTTCCTTTCCCAATCCACCGATGCGCCCCTCTTATCCAGAGGCTTGCGGTCTTCGCCATCTGGCATTCGAGGTCGACGACGTGTCTTCCTGCAAGGCAGAACTCGAGAGCCAGGGAGTCTTCGTCGAGCCCATACGAACCGACGAACACACGAACAAGCGCTTTGTCTTCTTCGCGGATCCGGATGATCTGCCGCTTGAACTGTACGAGTCGCTCGCTCGACATGGCGGCTGACGCTTTCGCAGCCTGACCCGCAACGATACGTGGCGATGGATAACCCGCCCGCCCGCAAGGTTGCCGGCGTGCATCAGGCGAGTGAAAGGAAGGAATGGGGCAAGGTGCCGCGCGCATGAGGCAGTTGCCGGGCATCGTAGATAGCTTCCCGCCCTCCTCGATGCCTCACGCGCGGTTCATCCTCAAGAGACGCTGGCGGGCTCCAGCATTTGCTGCAGGGCAACACCGGCGCCTTCCAGGCCGGGATATTCGGCTGTCACCAGCCAAACCGGCACGCCCTTGAGATAGTGGCTCATGCAGCCTTTGCTGCACAGGCTGTTGGCGAAGCCGCTGGACTGGAAGAAGGCTGCAAAGCGCGGAATCACCCCGCCGACGATGTACACGCCGCCGCGGGCGCCCATGGTCAGCACGCTGTTGCCGGCGACCCGCCCGAGCCAGATGCAGAACAGGCTCAGAACCTCCTCCGCGACCGGATCCCCGGCCAGGGCAGCCGCACTGATCTCGGCGGGCGTGCCCAGGCTCGGCGCATGGTTGTCCAGGGCACAGATCGAGCGGTAGAGGCGTACCAGGCCACTGCCACTGAGTATGTCTTCGGCACGCACATGGCCGAGATCAACGAAAAGCTGCTGCCATAGCGCCGCCTCGCGCAGGCTGCCAATGGGCAGATCGACATGCCCGCCTTCGCCCGGCAGCACTCTCCAGCGCTCATCGCCATCGGGCAGCAAGGTGCTGACGCCCAGGCCGGTGCCCGGCCCTATCACCAGCGACGGGCTGCCAGGCTCCGCCGCACCGGGACAGATCTGGATGCACTCGTGTTCACGCAGGCGCGTCATGCCCAGCGCCATGGCGGTGAAGTCATTGATCAGCAGCAGATTTTCCAACCCCAGCGCTTGCCGGAAAGCGGTGCGATTCAAGGTCCAATGGTTGTTGGTGAAGCGGAAGTCCTCACCGGACACCGGCCCGGCGCAACCCAGGCACAGACTGGAGAGGCTGTCTGGCGCCAGCCCTAGGGAGGACAGGTAATGCTCGATAGCCAGCTCCGGGCTGGCGAAGTCGGCAGCGGCCAGCGTTTGCACTGACTCTATTCGTTCATTGCACCACAAGGCGAAACGCGCATTGGTGCCCCCGATATCTCCGACCACTGACAAGTTCATTTCAGTCGCTCCTGCATCCTGGAGCACTCCATGTGCATGATGGCCAAAGACGAGCGGAGCGCAGAGAGATAAATTTCGACAGGCATAGGCTTCACACTTTATTGTATTTGATAAATAAATTTATAAAAACACGAATCAAAGCTTAAAATCAACCGCAAAATGTAGTAATAAAACAATAATCTAAGCAGCCCATTACTAAGCATGATTGTGCTTGAACTTGCTTTGGCGACACCCGCCACAACGGGAGTTTCTGCGCCAACAGCCCGTGCGACGAGGCCAACTGAAGGAACTTCGGCCTCTCCGGCCCTCCTCTACGGGCACCTCCACCACTTCAACGACGAGCATCCGGCCTCGACGCAGGCAGGCTTTCCCTGCATGGCAGGGATCGGCCCGCAGCTGCCTACAGCCATCAAGGCCTGGGCAGCAGCGGGCCGATCAAGAAACGAACAAAACAGGCTCTGCTGATTCAACGAATCATTTCCGGTGTTCCGGCCGTCCCAGTCGGGTCGGCCAGCCAACCGCACAGGCGGCGAATCAGAGCTCATAGACGGTCGCCTGCCAGGGCTGCAGCGATACTCCCGTGGCTCCGGGCGGCATCTGCTGCTGCGCGGCGCCGTTGTCCAGCAGCGTCGCCGCGATCTTCAGCCCCTCCGGAAGGCCGTAGTCGACCCTCTCGTGGGTAAAGTTGATCAGCACGAGATAACGCTTGTCGTCGAGCGTGCGCGTATAGGCGAAGACCTTGGGGTTGGCGGGATCGATATCCCGAAATTCGCCATGGATGAGCGCAGGCGTCTGGCGGCGCAGTTCCATCAGGCGGCGATGATGGTTGTAGACCGAGTTGGCATCGTCGACCTGCGCCGCTGCGTTGATCTGCGGATAGTTCGGATTGACCGGGAGCCACGGCTTGCCGCTGGTGAAGCCGCCATTCGGCGCGGCACTCCACTGCATCGGGGTGCGGGCGTTGTCGCGGCTGGTCTGGCGCAGATGGGCGAGATATTCGTCCGCCGAGACTTTGCCGGTTTCCACGAAGTCGCGCCATTGGCCTTTCACTTCGACATCGTCGTAATCCTCGATGCCGCGGAAGGGGTAGTTGGTCATGCCCAGCTCGTCGCCCTGGTAGAGGAAGGGCGTAGCACGCTGCGTCAGCATCATCGTGGCCAGCGCCTTGGCCGATATCGTGCGCCATTCGGGACTGTCGTCGCCGAAATGGGAGACGGTGCGGGGATTGTCGTGGTTGGTCAGGAAACTCGTGTTCCAGCCATGCGTGCCGCCCGTACGATCGATCTGCGCATAGGCCGCCTTGAGCTCGGGAAGCGTCCAGTCCTTCTTGCGCCAGCCATCGCGATCGAGCCGAACCAGATCGAAATGGAAGATCATGTCGAGTTCGCGGCGGCGCGCGTCGGTGAACAGCGGGGCCTGATCGAAGGTGATGCCGAACGCCTCGCCGACCGTCATCGCGTCATAGCGGGACAGGACCTCGCGATTCATTTCCTGGAGATATTGATGAACGCGCGGGCCATTCGCATAGATGAATTCGGGGTGGGCAAGTTTTTCCGGGGCCAGGTCGGGCAGACCGTCCTGCTTGGAGATGAAGGGGATCACGTCCATGCGGAAACCGGACACGCCCTTGTCCAGCCAGAAGCGCATGGTGTCGTAGACTTCGGCGCGGACCTTGGGGTTTTCCCAATTCAGGTCGGGCTGCTTCTCGGCAAAATAATGAAGATAGTACTGTCCGGTGGCCTCATCCTTCTTCCATGCCGAGCCACCAAAGAAGGACGGATAGTTGTTCGGCAGGCCGCCATTCTTGCCGTCGCGCCAGATGTAATAGTCGCGATAGGGGTTGTCCTTGGCTTTGCGGCTCTCGACGAACCACTGATGCTCGTCGCTGCTGTGGTTGACCACCAGATCGATGATCAGGCGCATGCCGCGCTTCTTCATCTCGGCCAGCATGCGATCGAAGTCGTCCATGCTGCCGAATTCGGCCATCACCTTGCGATAATCGCGGATGTCATAGCCGTTGTCGGCGTTGGGCGAGTCGAAATGCGGGCTCAGCCAGATCACATCGACGCCCAGTGTCTTCAGGTAATCGAGCTTCGCCGTGATGCCGTTCAGATCCCCGATACCGTCGCCGTTCGTATCGTTGAACGAGCGGGGATAGACCTGATAGACAACCGCCTCCTTCCACCAGGCCGCGTCAGGACTTGCAGCTTGGGACACCGGGGCTATTTTCGTCACATCGCGGGTCATGCTCTGATCTGCGCCCGTCGCGGTTTGACAGATAGCCAGAGCGCCCACCATGGCGCTCAGCAGGGTTTTGCGAAAACGTGCAGCCTGCATAACCAACTCTCTCTTTTTGATTGTTGTTGTTGGGCGTTCTCCCCCTGCTGGAGAGGGCGCCCGGGTGTCCGGCCTCAGACCGAACGAGTCGCCTGGTTGACTTGCTCCGGGGCTTTGCCCTTCTGCTGAACGGTCTTGCTCCCTGATTGCGGCCAAGGCCGAAGGAGTGCAAAGAGCGCTCAGGGAGAGGGCAAAAGAGACATTACCCATGAACACGGTGGGCATTGATAGATGGAGCCATGGAGATACCTCGGCCATGAGACAGCGCTATCTTACGGGCTGTGCCGCCCTACAGCAGAGTCTGCGCTGCCAGCTTGTCGTTCCTGTCAATTGCCACAAGGCTGTCCCAAGGTAGTCAGAGAAAAAACCTGTGCCTTGGCAAGTTCGCACCGATGAGACAGCGCAACCTTAGAGCTTGAGGTTTCGCTTGGCAAGCCCACTCATTTCCAGCGGCTACTCCATGAAGTTCGCTTCATAATAGGTTTCGCCGATCAGCACCCGGCCGAGATAGTGAGCGACATGGTGGGCGTGACTTCAACAGTGCGGGCGTGGCCGACAGGCATGCAGCCGCTACCCGCCCAAGCCATGGACGGGCAAATCGGGGAAACCTCTGGTCAGGCCGGCGGCGTGCTCAGCGCGATGGCAAAGGACTCGTAGGGCTGCAGCGCGAGGCGCTGCCCGAGCACGTTACGGGGCCCGTAGTTGCTCACCAGGCCTTCGCCCGCGAGGTCGCGCAGACCGGCCGGCAGGTCAAGCTCGACAAGGTTCGCGGAAAAGTTGTTGATGACGACGATGCGCTGGTTGCCGAGCTGGCGCTCGTAGGCGAAGACCTGCGGGTGCGCATCCAGGAGCGGCCGGTAGTCGCCATGGACGATCACCGGGTGCTCCTTGCGCAGCCGGATCAGCCTGCGGTAGTGATGAAGGATCGATCCCGAATCGCCGAGCGCGACGGCGACATTGATCTCGCGGTAGTTGGGATTGACCTTAAGCCACGGCCTGCCGCGCGAGAAGCCGGCATGCTCGCTCGCGTCCCACTGCATCGGCGTGCGTGCGTTGTCGCGGCTGTTGGCGTAGATCCCTTCCATCATCGCTTCATGCGACACCCCCGCCGCGGTGCGCTCGCGATACAGGTTCAGCGACTCGATATCCCGGTAGTCCTCGATCGACTCGAAACGCACGTTGGTCATGCCGATTTCCTCACCCTGGTAGATGTAGGGCGTGCCCCTCAGGAAATGCAGCGCGGTCGCGAGCATCTTCGCCGACTCGACGCGGTAGCGACCAGGGTCGCCGTACTTCGATACCACACGTGGCAAGTCGTGGTTATTCCAGAACAGCGAGTTCCAGCCGGTACCGGCAAGGGCGTTCTGCCACTTGTTGATGACCTCCTTGAGTTCGCGCAGGTCGAAGGCGCGCGGCGTCCATTTGCCGTCCTGCCGGTCCCAAGTCAGGGTGATGTGCTCGAATTGGAACACCATCGACAATTCGCGACGTGCCGGATCCGAATACAGCTTGGCGATCTCCGGCGTCGCGCCCCAGGTTTCGCCAACCGTCAGCACGCCGCGCTTGCCGAAGGTCGCGGCGTTCATCTCCTGCAATAGCGGATGCAGGCGCGGGCCGTTGGTCGTGATGCCGCGATCGACATCCTTGCCGATCAGGTCGATGACGTCCATGCGGAAGCCGCCGATGCCCTTGTCCAGCCACCAGTTCATCATCCGGTGCACTTCCTGCTGCACCCGCGGGTTCGCCCAGTTCAGGTCCGGCTGGTGCTTCGAGAACAGGTGGAAGTAGTACTCGCCGGTCGTCGCATCGAACTCCCACGCGCTGCCGCCAAAGTTTGCGCGTTGTTCGTCCGGCGCGGAACCGTCGGCGCGGGGCGCGCGCCAGATGTAGTAGTCGCGGTACGGGTTGTCCCTGGACTTGCGCGCCTCGACGAACCAGGGATGCTCGTCGGACGTGTGGTTGACGACGAGATCCATGAGGATGCGGATATCGCGTCGCGCGGCCTCGGCGATCAGCGCTTCCATCTCTGCGAGCGTGCCGAACTCGGGAGCGATGTCACGGTAGTCCGAGATGTCGTAGCCGTTGTCGTCCATCGGCGAGCGGAACACCGGCGACAGCCAGATCACATTGATGCCCAGCGTCTGCAAGTAGTCGAGCTTGCCGATGATGCCCGCGAGGTCGCCGATGCCGTCGCCATTGGCATCGGCAAAAGAGCGTGGATAGACCTGATAGATCACCGCATTGCGCCACCACTCCGGCCCGGGAGGGGCTGGCTGGGCGCCGGCGGCGTATGCGCCGCCATGCAATGACACCAAGGTCAGACTCGCAGTGGTTATGGCCATAGCTTTCAAAAAGTCGCGACGTGAAGATGAAGACATAGGAACTTCCTATTATTGACGCTGTTGGCAAGCAACACGCGCTTCCCTGCATACCGTACGTCTTCTTCTGTGCTCGAACTCAGGGTCGGAGGCTGCAAGCGGCGACGGGGCGGCTCGACCCGCGCGCCGAGCAGTGCTGCACCGTCTTCCCGGAACAGGGTGGCAGCCAAGGAAATGCGCAGGACATCCAAAGAGAAGAAAAAAAGAGGCATCGTCCAGATTGCCCTGATGCCCTGAGCCCCAGCTCGAATCTCGCAGTGGCGTGCAGGTCGAGCCCTGCAGACCAGGGCAATCGCATGAGGGGGCAGGCGAAGCCGTTCACTCCCTCTCCCGCGTGCGGGAGAGGGCTGGGGAGAGAGGAGAAAGTCGTTCATGCGATTGCCCCGCCCTGAAGACTTGCTGTCATGGCATATCCTCTTGCCGAGCGCTTGAGGAGGCGCCATGACTTTGCGGAATCGAACTGCCTAAACCGTTTTTTTGATAGCGGCAACGACAGCGGTCAGCTCCTCGAGGCGCTGCCCGATGACGGTCAGCCGTTTCCTTTCCGAAGCAGCGTTCTGTACCTCTTGCCGGTCATCTTCCCCGAGAGAACGGAACAGCTCGAGCAGGACTTGCTCGCCGGGGCTTATCTCATAGATAGCAGGAGCCTCCCGAGCCGATGGCGAGTCAGCTTCTCCTCGTGACATCGGACCCTCGCCGACCAGCAGCCAGTCAAGCGAAACCCCACGCTCTTCGGCCACTTCTACGCATAACGCATAGGGAACAGAGTCTCTGGACTTCCAGCTGCTCAGCGTCTGGGGACTTATGCCAAGCGTGGAGGCCAAGGTTATATCGGTTGTGGCGCCCATCAGTACCTTGAGTCGCGCCAGAACAGCCGCCGCACTTTTTTTACGCATTTGGAGGACTACCGTTTGACATATGCGTTTAGAGTAGATAAATTTACGCACAACGAGTACATTTTAACCAAATGAGAACACCCGAGCCATGAACAAACGCCAGATCCAGGCCCGGCTGATAGAACACGGCAGCAACTTCCGCCAGTTCGCCCTCGCCCACGGTTACGAACCGCGCACCGTGACCCAGGCCGTGCAGCGCTGGGCCGGCGCCAAAACCCTGCCCAACGGGCGGCTGACCTTTTCCATCCTGCGCGACTTGTCGCTGGCGATCGGCACCGAAGTACTGCCGGGCATCCTGGAGGGTATGGACACGAACGGGCTGCCCCAGATCCCGACAGCACTGGAACGATAATTGCTTATCGAAAACAGAAAAAGAGATGCACGCTATTGGAAACGCAGTGCTCCTGGTCTGCCTCGCTCTCGACAAGCAGCATGCGTTCGGTGCCGTCTCGCCCCGAGAGCCAGCGACGGCAACAGCGCCCGCCTGGTCGATCCCGAAAGCCACATACGAATCCAGGTATTCACCGGCCTGAACTTCTGTCGGCGTGGGAAGTGCCCGGCCACACCTACCCGCGCGCTATTCGCCGAGCACCGAAAGTGCCAGGCCTGCGGCTCCAACCGCTGGCTTGAGAATGCCGCGCCCACTAGTCGAGAAGTGCCATGGAAAAGGCCATTTTTGTCGAACTGAAGCTGGAACCGAAACTGGCAGAGGCTCTGCTGCTGCACCTGCGCGAGGAACTCCGCAGCGCCATTCATAAACACTGGCATGCCGACCGCTATCGGCCGATCCCGGAAGGCATCCGCTGCGGCGCCATCCTCAGCGACTCCCCATGCCTCGCCGCGCAGAAGAAAGCCCTCGGCGCGCTCAAGGCCGCCCTCGATCAGGCGCAGTAAGGCCGGCAACGGGCACGGGTCTCATCAGCCTCAGTGGCGGGACCACGCGGAAAGACCCGCGCCGACCCTCTAGCGCCGTGACCGCGCCCAGACCCGGAAACGCCTGCAGCGGACGGGACGCGGCTCAGCCAGCCTTGCCACCCACTATCCGCAACCTGGGCGGCAGCTTTGGTCCGAAGGGTTTGTCTGAAGCGAACAGAACAGGCAACTGGGGCCTTGTCCGGATAAGCTCCATCATCGCGTAGTAGCAGGCGTTGAATAGTGGCCCGTCCTTCCAGTCGGCACCCTGGTGCTCGGCGCTGTCCTCCAGCCCTTCGACGAAAACGATCTCCGAAAGCTCAGCGTGCTCTCTGCGGCGAATCTCGTTGCGGTGAACGGGATTCACATTCAGCAGATCGCACAGGCCGTCGAAGCCCAAAGATTCAATCATCCTCTTGTGATCCAGCATCAACATACGTCCGAAGCCCGCCAATGCCTGGCATAGGTCGTTTTTCACTTCACTCCGGTGATCGGCGGCCTGTCGCTCCAGCTCATCCACAGCCAGCCAGGTGAACGGCAGGAAGGGCCGCAGCTTGCCGGCCTGGCGGCGCAGGGCGCGGCGCTCGGCGCTGATGGCGTCCAGTTCCAGGGCGAAAGCCCGGCAGAGGCGGCGGATCGCGATCAGTCGGGTACGCGCACTGGCAGTCGGTCGGGCGGATAGGTCGGCGAGAATATGCAGGTGTTCGGCTTTCATGGGATCAACTCCATCCTGGATGTATAGCCATGGGTGCCCCCGCCCGGCAGCGCTCGGGTCGGCCGCACGGGAATCCCTGCGGCCTCCACGCGCGGACCCTCAGCTAGCGGAGGGCCACCTCACTCTCAGTCTTGTCCCTGAGGCCAGTTTCGGCCAGTGCCGGTGCACGCCATCCGTCGTGCTCGGGTTCGCTGGCGGGACTGCAGGACAGCGTTGCTTTACCGCCGACTTCGCTGCCGTTTCTCGCGGGCGGGCGGGCGGAATTCCGCCTTTCGCCACAGATTTGCTTCAGCCCGAGTGGCGGCATTTCGCCACACGCCCACCCAAAAAAATGACGACTAGTTGCCCCAGAGCATTGATTTTCGGCATCCCCATGAAAATGGCATGTTTTCTGCCTAGGTAGTCCTGCGATGGCAGGACGACACTGCATCCACCGACGAAAGCCTTCCGAATGCGAAGGCCAGCGCATCGACGGGTTCGCGCCCGCCATGGGTTGGGCGACGCGGCCCCCCAGGAGAAGCGAGCCATGACTGCCCTTTCGCGCCCCGAGCCCTCCCGGCTGCCCGGCCCCGGGAGGCTGCCCGGACAAGCGACCGGAAAGCGCAGCAGTCCTGTGCGCGCCGAACAAGAACAACAGTTGATCCAGATGCGACAGCTCCATCGGAAGTAGCGGCAGGCCTTATCCGACGCCCACGACGCCCGACAGGACGCCGACAGCGCGAACCGGCGCCCCGCCTCAGCCTTGCCACACCTACTCACAATTTCAAAAGGTCCATCTTATGAAAAAACTGTTACTGACATTCCTATGCGCCAGCATCGTCGGCTGCGCCAAGCAGGATGACACGGAGAAAACCGTGGACGTTCTGCTGATCGGCGGCGGCATCATGAGCGCCAGTCTGGGCACCTACCTCAAGGAGCTGGAGCCTGGCTGGACGATCGACATCTACGAACGCCTCGATCAGATCGCCGCGGAAAGCTCCAATGGCTGGAACAACGCCGGCACCGGCCATTCAGCCTTCTGCGAGATGAACTACACCCCCGAGAAGGCCGATGGCCACATCGACACCCATAAAGCCGAGAAAGTCGCCGAAGACTTCGAGATTTCCCGGCAGTTCTGGGCCCACCAGATTCAGCGGGGCGTGCTGAGCAACCCGAAATCCTTCATCAACGACGTGCCGCACATCAGCTTCGTCATGGGCGAAGACAACGTCGACTTCCTGAAGAAGCGCTATGCGGCCATGCAGCAGCACTCCCTGTTCCAGGGCATGGAGTACACGGAAGACCATGCGCAGATCAAGGGTTGGGCGCCACTGGTGATGGAAGGCCGCCCGGCCGACCAGAAGGTCGCCGCGACCCGCATGCCGATCGGCACCGACGTCAACTTCGGCGAAATCACCCGCCAGCTGATGGGCTCCCTGACCAAACACGACGACGTCAAGCTGAACCTCAAGCACGATGTGCGCGACTTCAAGCGCAACGACGACGGCACCTGGAGCGTGACGGTCGCCGACCTCGCCAAGGGCGGCGAAGAAAGGACCGTCAAGGCCAGGTTCGTGTTCATCGGCGCCGGCGGCGGCGCGCTGCCGCTGCTGCAGAAATCCGGCATCCCCGAGGGCGAGGGCTACGCCGGCTTCCCGGTGGGCGGCCAGTTCCTCTACACCACCAACCCGCAAGTCGTGGAACGTCACCTGGCCAAGGTGTACGGCCTGGCCTCGGTGGGTGCCCCGCCGATGTCCGTGCCGCACCTGGACACCCGCCTGATCGACGGCCAGCGGGCGATCCTGTTCGGACCCTTCGCCACCTTCTCTACCAAGTTCCTGAAGAACGGCTCGCTGCTGGACCTGCCGCGCTCGCTGAGCACGGACAACCTGATGCCGATCATGCACGCCGGCCTCGACAACCTGCCGCTCAGCGCCTACTTGGTCGGTCAGCTGATGCTCAGTCTGGAAGAGCGCATCGAGGAGCTGCGCGAGTACTTCCCGGAGGCCCGCGCCGAGGACTGGAAACTGGTCAACGCCGGCCAGCGCGTGCAGATCATCAAGAAGGACCCCGAGCTCGGCGGCAAACTGCAGTTCGGCACCGAGGTCGTGGCCGCCGCGGACGGCAGCATCGCCGCGCTGCTGGGCGCCTCGCCGGGTGCTTCCACCGCCGCGCCGATCATGCTCTCGGTGCTGGAAAAGGCCTTCAAAGACAAGGTCAAGACGCCTGAATGGCAGGCCAGGTTGAAGGAAATCATTCCCACCTACGGCCAGAAGCTCAACAACAACCTCGAGCTGACCAACAGCATCCGCGCCATGACCAGCGAGCACCTGCAGCTGAACTTCATCCACATCGGCCCGGAAGCCCCCGAAGCCGAGGTCCAGGCCGAAGCCACAGCAGCCGAGCCGACCCAGGCTGCCCTGTAAGCTGTCCATCTCCGATATCCCCCTCGCCCGAGGGGGATATTTCCTTTCCAGCCTCCCGAAGCGAATGCCGTCTGCCATCATGGCATCGCTGCCCGGCTCCGGGCAGGCTCACGGGGAAAACCCCCGAACTCATCGACAAGGAAAACCCGATGCGCCCCATCCATGCCATCCTGACTCTACTGCTGACCTTCCTGGCGGCCGGCCTGCAGCCATCCCTCGCCGCTCCCCCGGAAGAGCCGGCTGCGAGCAAACCCAGGGTCATCTTCTTCGACGTCAACGAAACCCTGCTGGATCTGGAATCCATGCGCCAGTCCGTCGGCGCAGCCCTGAACGGGCGACAGGAACTGCTGCCGCTGTGGTTCTCGACCATGCTGCACCACTCGCTGGTCGAGAGCGCCACGGAGAACTACCACGACTTCGGCACGGTCGGCACTGCCGCACTGATGATGGTGGCGAAGAACAATGACATCACGCTGACCGAGGAACAGGCCCGAACCGCGATCGTCACACCCTTGCTCGAGCTGCCGGCCCATCCCGACGTGCGCGAAGGCCTGCAGGCCCTGAAGAACCAAGGCTATACCCTGGTCACCCTGACCAACTCCACCCATCGCGGGGTGCGGACGCAACTCGAGAATGCCGGGCTGGCGGACCTGTTCACCCGCAACCTGAGCATCGAGGAGATCAAGCTCTACAAGCCCCATCTGCGAACCTACCGCTGGGCGGCCGAACAGATGGGCGTCAAACCGGAAGAGGCGCTGATGGTGGCGGCCCACGGCTGGGACATCGCCGGGGCCAAGGCCGCCGGCATGCCGGCGATCTTCGTCGCGCGCCCCGGCCAGGCCCTCTATCCGCTGGCAGCCGAACCGGACCGGGTAGTCAAGGACATCCGGGAGCTGGCCGGAGTCCTCGGCAAGCGCCCATGAGCGCGGACCGGCTTTCGGCTCCCCCTCCCCCCTCACGAAATGAATGACTGGTGGAGCCGAACGCCCCTTTCAGTCAATGCAAACGCATTGACCACGCTGGGCGTGGCGGACCTGCTCAGTGTCTCGCAGCCGCTCCTCGTACACCTGGCCGAGAAACCCAGCCTCAAACCACCCCACCCTCCTCCAGCGTCACCACGCAGCACGGATCGAAGGCGACCTGTTCGCCCTCGTAGCCGCGCGGATTGGAGATCACCCGGGTGCCGGCGATCCGGTAGTCGACCGCATAATGGGTATGGCCGTGAATCCACAGATCGAGGCCCTCCCCCATCAGCTCGTCCCAGTCATTGACGAAGGCGGCATCGAGGGGTGTGCCAGCGTAGGGATGGCCGGCAATCGAGCGCAGCGACGGCGCATGGTGGCTGATCACCACCGTCGGCCCGGCGAAGGGCTGGGCCAGACAGTCGCGCAGCCAGTCGTGGGCGCGCCCGGCCAGAGCAGCGAAATCCTCCGGCAAAGGCACCCGCTCCCCCTCGCCCCAGCGGATCTGCCGGAAGTCCGAAACCCGCCGCTGCGCCACCTGCCGCGCCTGCTCGTCCTCGCCGGTCGCCCGATAATCCGTCCAGGCGGTGACGCCGAGAAAGCGCACCCCGCCCAGCACCACCTCGTCGAAATCCAGTACCCGCACGCGCGCGTCCGCCGCCTCGCGCAGCTGCCGCAGGGTCGCCTGCAGAGCGCCGCCGTAATACTCGTGATTGCCCGGCACGTAGAGCACCGGACAGTCGAACGCCCGCCGCGCCCACTCCACCCCCCGCGCCCCGACGTCGATATCGCCGGCCAGCACCACCACATCCGCTGACACCGGCGCCGGCGTAAAGGGGGAAAACTCGTTGTGCAGGTCGGAAAGGATATGGATGCGCATGGGACTACTCCTGGAAGTCTCAGGGGACTATAGCCGGGCGGTGTTGCGGTAAGGCGGACGGGCGCGGCGGACTCAGGTGCCCTCGTCTTCTTGGGCGTTCAAGGCATGGAGCTCGTTCAACTTGGCCTGCAGCAGCCGCTTGTCCAGCAGTTGCGTCTGATACTCGGCGATCAGCGCCAGCGACAGCGAGCGGTTGAGGGCATACTCGACCACCTCGTCGTCCTTGCTGGCGCACGGCAGCATGCCGATGGCCGGATTCCCGCGGGGCTTGCGCTCGATCAGCGCCGTGCTCACCGCCTGCAAGACCTTCCGGCGGGATGCGGCGATCGGATGCGGGTGCGCTGCCGGGCAGGACTGCCGCAGGCAAAAACCTGTCGAGTGCCGGGGGCCTGCGCTTCCCGTGGATTATTTCCACACAACAACCTTGCGCGCGCAATGATCCGTCCTATGCTTCCTCATGGCGCTGCGTCACCGGCTCAGTGTTCACCTGCTGCAATAATGGTTTTTTATTTAATTTATGGATTTTTTGATGGTTTTAATTGTTTTATAAGATGCTTTTTCTTCAAGGTGTAGAGATGTGAGTTCGGCCGTCCCAATCCTGGGAGTCCAGCTCCGACATATCTGGGCCTTTTGAAAAAAGCAAACCCGTCGAAAGCGGAGATGCAAAGTTATCCGTCCTCTGTCTAAGGGAATAGACTTCATGAACGAGAAGAAATCCTCGCTGAAAATGTTGCGCAAAATTGCCTGGGCTACCAGTATTGCTCTGGCTGGAAGCTGGGCTACGGCTACTCACGCGCAAGAAACAGCCGACCTTGAGGTCAGCGCCACTGTTGAACCCACCTGCAGCATCACCACGACTGCGCTGGCGTTTGGCATTTATGATTTCGTTACAGCCAACAACACCGTTGATCTCGACGAAGAGGGTGCCGTCGAGATTATCTGCACCCTAGACGCACCGGTGACGATAACCCTGGGCCAGGGTTTGACCCCCGCCGGTGGTTCTACCGCTGCAGCGCCGATTCGCCAAATGAATAACGGCACCGGCGGCTTACTGACCTATCATCTGTATAGCAATGCTGCACGCACCTTAATCTGGGGCGATGACGCGACGGTGGATGTCGAAGCCGTCGGCACAGGTGTGGCGGATGAGCATATCGTATACGGCCAAATTCCGGCAGGCCAGAACGTCCCCAGCGGCGCCTATGTAGATACCGTTGTCGCCACCGTTGACTTCTGATGCTCACGGCCCTTGACCGCCGTGCCGCAAGGCACGGCCTTCTTTTCCTCGCAGCCCTCTCCTGCATGGGTCTGAGCGAATCGGCTTTTTCCGGCAGCTTTTCGGTAAGCCCGATACGAGTGACGCTGTCTACCGGGCAAAAGATCGCTGCCTTGCGCGTGCTCAATTCTGGGACGACCCCCATGTCCATCCAGCTCGAGCTGCTGAACTGGTCGCAGGAGCAGGGCGTTGACCACTTTAGTCCAACCACGGATTTGCTGGCCATGCCGCCGATCTTCACCGTGCCGCCGGGAGAGTCGCAGATTGTCCGGGTCGGCCTGCGGCGTGTGCCGGACCCACAGAGGGAGCTCAGTTACCGGCTGTTCCTTCAGGAGCTACCAGCGCCGCTGCCGGAGGGTTTCCGAGGCATGCAGGTGACGCTGCGCCTCGGCGTGCCGGTCTTCGTGACACCTTCGGCACCGACCGTGCCGCAACTCGAATGGCGTCTGCGGCGCACCCCGAAGGGGCTTGTGCTTTCCACGATCAACCAGGGGAATGCACAAGGCCAGGTGTCTGACCTGCAGCTGCGCCTGCGTAATGGCAAGACGCTGCCGCTACAGGACCCGGTCTACGTCCTGGCCGGCGTCAGTCGCGAATGGTCGCTGGAGGCCGCTGCCGGCCTCCCAGTGGGCGAAGCCGTGGAGCTGTCGGCGAAGATCAATGGAACTGATATCACTAGCCATCTGCGAGTGGAATGACCGGCTGCTCCCCCCTGCATTCAAGACATTGGCGATCCTCTCCTTAGGGATGATGATCTGCATGCCTGGCCGGGTGCAGGCAGCCGATGCGGGGCCGGCTGCCGAGACTCGCCTGCCGGCAGTCCCTCTCGAGGCTACCTGGCTGGAGTTGACAGTCAACGGCCAGCCCATCCAGATGATTGTGCTGGCTCTGCTCGATCCTGCCAACGGGCCGCTGCTGCGTGCAGAGGATCTGCGCCAACTGCGGCTGCATATGCCGCAAACCAACCCCACCCGATATGCGGGCGAGGACTATTACCCGCTAGCAGCCTACGCCGGATTGCGCCACCACGTTGATCCGAGGCTGCTGACGCTCGATCTGCAAGCACCGGCGGACCTGTTCGAAACCTCGCGCTTGGGCGGCGGCAGGCCCGACGACAACAGGCCCGTGCGATCGCCCCTCGGCGCCTATTTCAACTACGACCTGTCGGCTACCCAAGCTCCAGATAACCACAGCACAAGCGGGCTGTTCGAGCTGGGCGCCTTCAATGGCTGGGGTGCCGGCAGCAGCAGCTTTCTGGCGGAGCCGCAGGGCCAGGAGGCTGGCAGTTCCTTCGTGCGTCTCGATACCAGCTGGCGTAGAGACGACCCGGAGAACATGCGCACCCTGCTGCTCGGCGACACCACCAGCCATGGCACCAGCTGGAGCGGTGGGGTGCGGTTCGGAGGGCTGCAGTGGGGAACCAATTTCAGCACCCGACCGGAGTTCGCGACCCTGCCCTTGCTGAGCATGTCCGGCGAAGCGAGCCTGCCCTCCACTATCGATCTGTATGTCAAAGATGCACTGCGCGCGCGCCGCGAGATCCCAGCAGGACCGTTTAGCATCGACGAGGTGCCTGTGGTCACCGGCGCGGGCGAGGCCCGCCTGGTAGTCCGCGACATTCTCGGCCGCGAACAGGTGATTACGCAGAGCTTTTATGCCAGCAATCGGCTGCTGCGCCCTGGCCTTCAGGACTACAGCGTCGAACTGGGAGTCATTCGCGAGAACTACGGCCTGAGCAGCAACGATTATGGCCGCCTCGTGGCAACGGCCACCTACCGCCAAGGGCAGACCGACTACTTCACCTCGGAGATCCACGGCCAGTTTCTTCAAGACCAACAGACCGTCGGGGTCGGCGGCGCTTGGCTGCTACCCTGGGACGGAGAGATCCATTCGGCGGTGGCGGCCAGCCGGGCAGAAGGTGAAACGGGGCAATTGCTCAGGCTCGGCCTGCAGCGGCAAGGCCGAAAGGCGAGCTTCGGCATTGACAACCAGTTTGCCAGCGAACACTTCGTGCGGCTCGGCGCATCCAGCGAGAACAATCCGCTCCCCGCTTGGCAAACGAACGCCTTCGTCAGCCTTGCCGGATTCGCTAAAGACACTTTCAGCCTGAGCTATACCCAGCAGAATTACCGCGCCCAACAGGATATCGAGTTCGTTTCGGCCGGTTACAGCCTAGGCCTCGGCGAGCTGGGCTTCCTGAGCTTTTCGGCCCTGCACTTCCTCGATGATCACGAGACAAGTTTCAGTCTGACTCTCACCCTGCCGCTAAGCGGCCTCGATCGCACCACTGCCAGTATCAATGCCAGTCATCGCGCCGATCGGCGCGATGGCACCCTGCAACTGCAGCGCAGTCTGCCGGTAGGTAGCGGCTTCGGTTACCGCCTGAAGGCAGGCCTGGGTGACAGCGACTATCGCGAGGGAAGCCTGAGCTATCAGAACGATTTCGGAACCTATCGACTGGCAGCAACGAACAGCAACGGCCAGAGCAGCACCAGAGTCGATGCCAGCGGCGGCGTAGCGCTACTGGGCGGAGGAGTGTTCGCCAGCCGGCGAATCAGCGACAGCTTTGCCGTCGTGGACATCCCCGGGTTCTCCAATGTGCGCGTCTATGCCGAGAATCAGGAGGTGGCTCGCACCGATGGCAAGGGTCGTGCATTGCTTCCACGCCTGCGCTCCTTTGAGCGCAATAAAATCCGCATCGAACAGGCCGACCTGCCCATTGAGGCCAATATCGGCAACCTGGAGCAAGTGGCCATTCCTTATGCCCGCAGTGGCATAGTCCTCGGCTTCGATGTCGAGCTCAGCCGTGACGCATTCTTCAGAATACAGTTCGAGAATGGAGAGGCATTGCCCACCGGGGCAGTGGTGATGCTGGAAAACGGAGAACGATTCCCGGTTGGACTGCGTGGCGAAGTCTTTCTGTCCAGACTGGATTCCAGCAACAGGCTCACCGTGGAGTGGCGCGGGCAAACCTGTGAAATCATGCTCGAGATACCGGATAGCAGTGAGCCGCTCCTCGACCTGGGATATCTCACCTGCCCTGGCATCAAGCCGTAGCACATCTGTCCAAATTGGATGAGAGGCACCGAGATGCATATGTTTCGCAATTCAGGCATGTCTGGAAGACAAAATTTCCGCTGGGGCCGGCATTTGCTCTTGCTGGCGTTTGCCACATGCTGTCCAGTCGTCGCTTTCAGCGCTTGCAACGTCCAGGCACAGAGCGTCGCTTACGGCAATTACGACGTTTTCGACACTGCCCCCCTGGATGGGGTCGGTAATGTTCAAGTGAGCTGCGAGGATGGACTGTTCTCTTATACCATCTCCCTGAGCAGCGGAAGCGGAAGCTACAGCGAGCGCCAGATGACCAGCGCTGGCCATGTTCTTGTTTACAATCTCTATAGCGATGCAAGCCGGAACAGCATATGGGGCGACGGCTCCGGCGGTACCAGCCAGGTAGGGGGAAGCACTTCAGGCACAGTCGATCATACGATTTACGGACGCATTCCTGCTCAACAGAATGCGTCTGTTGGCATTTATACGGACAGCATTATCGTTACCCTCGATTTCTGATCAGACAGTCACCAGAGCTGGTGTCCTGTGTGGTTAGTTCAATAATCTATTTTTTATCGCGCCCAGCTTCGCCTTGTTCACCGAGCTGATGATCGTCTCTGCTGTTTTGCCCCATTTGAATTGGCTGCAGCACCTGACGGACGAAGGAATCGGCGGTACGGCGCAACGTCCTGGCGAGCAGGATGCGGCAAGTCATCACCAACAACTCAGCTCATCATGGGTGCCCACACAGAGCACCGATGTTACCCTCATGCCCCCGTCCTTAGCGCTGACAGAGGAAGAGACTCGCACGCTGCAGGAGATCGTTCGCAAGGGCCGGAATTGGCGCAAGCAGGATTGTGCAGAAACGCTGCTGCGATTGTCCCATGCATGGAGAGCCCGCCAGGGCGGTGGCCCAGGCTCGGAGGCTCTGCACACAAACCGTCTGCGAGCGTCGCCATGACTGCCACCGAGATATAGCGGCAACTAGTGAAATCGTTCGGTGTCACGGCGCATGCGAATAATGGTGAAAACACCCTCTAACAGCTGGGTTTCGTCTGGAGAAGGACGTAATACAGACCTGAAAACGCGATTCCGCAGCCTTCCTCGAAAGCTGCGAGGAGCTGGAGCAATTGACAGGGAAGGCTTGGGAGGGCGAATTCGAACGGGTCTATGTCGGCGAAGCGGGTTTCTCGCTGGCGCCGCCTATTCGTAAGCGGCGAGCCCCTTCAGGCCCAGCCACGGAAGACCAGCCGACCGAAGGTCATGGACAGCGCTGTCCAGCTCGGGCCGGCTACTCCTGGCCGGGCTGGAGCACGATGAAGGCGCTCTTGTTCGTCGGGCTCCCGAGTCTGTGGCTGCGTCAGGCAAGCAAGCCGTTGGTCGTGGTGCTGGACAATGCCTCCATTTACACGGCCAAGGCGGTGCGCCCACTGCTCGAACTCCTTGAGTGCCAGGGCTTGACCCTGTGCTTCCCGCCGCCGTACTGCCCGGAGCTGAACCGGATCGAAATCCTCCGGCGCAAACCAAATACGAGTGGCGGCCCTTTCGCAAATACACGCGGGCCGATGAAGACTGCGGAGGCAGAGTGACAAAGACATCGAGCAAAGAACACTTTATCGGCCTGGAATGGCTGAGATTTCTATTAGGCTGCTATGTCATGGTGTATCACACGCTGCACTTGTATCCACAGCGCAACACCATTCCTTTTCTGGCGGAACTGACCAGCATGGGCTTTTTTGCCACCAGCACCTTCTTCGTGCTTTCCGGCTTTCTGCTGACTCATGTTTATTTCAACGGCAATCAGATGCGGGAGCCCGCGCGTTCATTCTGGGCCAAACGTTTTTTCAATCTTTACCCTATCCACATAGTCGCGCTGCTCTCCTCGATTCTGGTGGTCACCCTCATGCAATGGTGGGCGATCCCGCCCGAAGGCCAGGCCGCCAGCCTGCGCTTTGTGGTTTATGACACCAACGAGGAGCTGGGGCAGACCAACCCGGAAATCTTCCGCCACTACATGACCGACCCCCAGCTGGCATTCAATATCGTGCTGCAACTGTTGATGCTGCAGGCGTGGAACCCTTACTTCCTGACCTTCAACGCACCGCTGTGGTCGATTTCGACGCTGTTTTTCTTTTACCTGCTGTTTCCGCTGCTGGCTCCGCGCCTGCTGGCAGTGCGCAATAAGCAGCTGTGGTTTGCCATTCTGTGGTTGCTGTACCTGCTGCCACCGATCTGGGTTATCTGGCAACATCAGTACGGCATACCGTTCACCGGCCTGCTGCAGCGCGGTCCACTGTTCCGCCTGCCGGAGTTTCTTGCCGGGATAGTCTGCTACGGGATATTCCGCCAGCGCCGCGAGTCTGGCTTGCATCATTCCAGGCTACAGCGCTGGAGCATCGCATTGTTTATTCTCACCAGCTTCCTGATTGCCACCGCGCTATTCACCCACTCTGGCAAGCAGTTCTGGTATTTCCTGTTGCATAACGGCCTGCTGCTGCCGGCGCAGTGCCTGCTGGTCTATCTGAGCGCGCTGATGAGCACGCCGGACAGCTTCTGGCTGCGCCATTGGTTGCCACGGCTGGGGGCCGCTTCGCTGTCGATTTTTGCCCTGCATGTGCCGATATTCAACCTGTTCCGTACTGTGGAACAGTTCCTGCGCGGCGACCCACTCGGCTGCCTGAACAGCTGGGCAGGGTGCATCGCCGCCGCAGGCGAGGTCGAACTTTCCATCCCCGGCTACTTGATGTATCTGCTGCTGACTGTGTTCGTCTGCGTACTGTTCCAGGAGAGGTTTGTCGTGGGGGTGAGAAACTGGCTCACGCGACGTTTTTTGCCTGCAAAAGCGGGGCGGACGCAGAAGCTGAGTGCGACACGGTTACTGGATTGAGATTGGCGAAGTTGCACGACTTCATCGCCACCGCCGAAGACAAGCGATCGATCAAGCCCGCCGACTCAACGCTCTTGGCATATTGCAGTTATGCAACTGGCCGAAAAGTGAAGGGACTCAATCGTTGGTCATACCCGCGAGCCACGGCAGTCCGGGTAGTTCGAGCAGCTCCAGAATTGTGTGCCAGCCTGGCTGCCGCGCTTGAACGTGCGCCGTACCATAGGCGAGCGGCAGACTGGACAATGGCGGGGCGAGGACGCTGGAGCCGACCGGCTCGACGCACCGGAGATCCAGTAGCCCAGGGTTTCGCCATCGATCAGGGTCAGTTTGCAGCTGGCGGCGAATTGTCTGGCATCTTCGGTGAAGTGTCCCGAGGTCACCACGAAGCCACCCGCCGCCCCCTGCGCCGCCACCACCCCATAGAGCTCGCGCACCACCTTGACGCCGACCTTGAGGGCGCGCCACTGCTTGCACTGCACCAGAAACCGCTTGCGCCCCTTGCGCAGGACGAGGTCGACGCCGCCATCCGGTCCGGCGGCCCCGGTTTCCTCGACGGCATACCCCTGTCGACGGAAAACTTCCCCGACCAGACGCTCGAACTGCTGCCAGTCCATCCCATTCGCAACCGCCCTCGGATCGTTCAGCGCCTTGCGAAAGAGCCTGTTCCGCCACATACGTCTGCCAGTGGACACCAGCGCGCCCATGCCCAGCAGGCCGGGCAGCAGGTACTGCCCGATCATTGAAGCGACCGTGACTAGCGGGTCCAGGATCAGATCCGGATTTCGAGTCAGGTCCTGGGCCAGTTTTTCCAGGTCCGCCAGACTGCCGAGTGTGACCAGACTGTCCAAGGTGGGCAGCGGCCCCTGCTCCGCCAGGGGATGCAGAAACCACCAGGCGCCAAAGCCGGCAGGCATGCTCAGCCACCAGGGCAGGAGGGCACAGAGGCGGATCAGGCCTGTGACGGGCGAGCTATTTCTTCGGGGCAACGCGGGGCTCCTGTCTGGCGGTGATGCGCTGGTGTCCAGGAGCCTTGCCAGGGGGAAGATGCGGATCGGACGGATGGCGCTGCGGCCGTCCCTCCTGCCGCCAGTTCCCTGGCGGCGAGGCAAGCGCTGGACTGAATCACGGTCCGCGGGGGGTGAAATGAAATCGGGTTGCAAGACTACTGCAATATTACAGCCACTGGCCACAAAGCCTCGGCGCGCTCGGGCGAGCCGCAGCGCCCTGGTGCAGTACGTGCTGCCACGCTTCCAGATCGACACCACCAAGTTTTAGCCGAAGGCCACCGCCCTGCAGATCGGGGTGGCCAACCTGGAGGAATTCGAGCAGTAGCTGTACACGTAGGACACTTCCTCCCACTTTCTGCCGTGCGTTGTAAGCCATCGGCTATGCATGGAGTAGGCGGAAAGGGATTGGCGCCCCGCTTGCGCCTTACTGGCCAAATGCCAATCTCTTAAAAAGCCGAGGCTATTCTCTTTCATTGAGGCATAAGGAACGACCAGACAGGCATTTCCGGTCGCTTGTCCCGTCCGGCCGAAGCGTTAGTATCACTTTCGGGTCGACGGAGCGACACAGGCTGACAGGGATGACAGCCAGGGACATCGCAGGACGGCGATTCACCAGGATGGTGAACAAGGAAGATAGAAACAAACAAGGAGGCAGGGTTACCCTCGCCTCCTTTGTTTTGTCCGCGAAAAATTCTCCCGACCGGTGAACGCGCCGGCCGACTCGCTGTCGGAGCGCTCGGCCAGGCCCGCAAGCGGCTCCTCTCCGGAGTCCGCAACACACCATTCGCCGCCCCGGCGCGCCGTGACCACAGGCTTGCGCCAATCTCGCCTACACTACCTTCGCCTTGCCAACGCCAGTCCAGCGACGATCCGGCAGGATGGGATTTGCCCAAGTAGGGACCCAGGCATCGAGACATAAATAAATAGAAAGCACGGTCGGTCCGCCGGGATGCTGCCGCCAGCTAAGGACTCGGTTTGAACAGGCCGCTTTTTCATCATCTGCCTTGCGTTGCAGGTCTGCTCTGCGCGCTGCTGCTCGCCCCCCTCGCCAGCGCCGAGGGCAGGCAGTTCGCGCTGCTCGCCAAGCGGACCGATCAGCACTTCTTCATCCAGGCCGGCGAAGGCTGCGCCGAGGCCGCCGAAGCCGAGGGCGACACTTGTCTGTTGTTGGGCGCTTCGGGGCCAGCGCATTTCCGCCGGCAGAACGCAGCCCTGGCGCAAGCCCTCGACCGTGGGCTCGACGGTATCGCCCTGTCGGTGACCCATTCGCAGTGGCTGGCCAGGCACGCCCTGCAGCGGCTGGGCGAGACACCGCTGATCACTTTCGATTCGGATCTGGCGCCCGCCGAGCGGCATCTGCGCCGCGGCTATGTCGGTATCGACAACCTGGCCTTCGGCCGGCGGTTGGGCCTGCTCGCTCAGCGCTTCAGGCCCGCGGGCGGAAAATTGTGCATTCTCGGCAGCAGTCCGCAGGACACCAACCTGCGGGAGCGCCTCCAGGGCATCCGCCTGCAGCTGCGCGGCGCCCAGGGCGGCGGCGGCGCCGAACGGCTGGCCGGCGAGAACGGCTGGCGCGAGGTGGAGCGCTGTCCGCTGTATACCGCCGACAATCAGGAGAACGCACTGCTCCAGCTCGCCACCCTGCTGAAAGCCACGGAGTTCGATGCGATCGTCAGCGTCGGCAGCTGGCCGATCTACGAAGCCGATGCATTCCGCCAGCAGCTCGGCCCGCTGCTCGCTGAGCTCGGCAAGAAGGGCAGGCGCCCCGTCATCGTCATGACCGCCGACGAACCCGACGAGAAACAGCTCGCGCTGCTTGAGGACGGCCTGATACAGGCCTATCTGGGAGCGAAAAGTACCGAAATCGGCCGGCAGAGCTACTACATGCTGAAGCGTGCGGCACAGGGCGAGCCGGTCGCCGGGCAAGTCCTCGTTGGCAGCCAGCTCTACCTGCCCGGAAGTGCGCCGACAGACCCCTGAAGCGTCTATTCAGGCCGGCTGCACTCCCTCAGGCTCTGCAGGTCGGCCTCCAGGTGGCGCGGGATATAGTCGCGCAGGAACTCCACCCAAGTGCGGATCTTCGCATCCAGGTACCGCCGCGACGGGTACAGCGCGTAGACCCCCAGCGGATAGAGTGTGTGCTCGGGCAACACGCGCACCAGACTGCCGTTCTGCAGGCTTTCCAGCGCCGAGTAGATCGGCAGGGCACCGATCCCCATGCCAGCCTTGAGCGCCACGGTCATGGCATCGACGGTGTTGACCTGGAAGTGGGTCTGGCTGATGGTCACCAGCTCCTCGCCAGCGGGGCCTTCGAGCAGCCACTTGTCGAGGCTCATCACCGGATAGACCAGGCGCAGGCAGCGGTGCCCGGCCAGCTCGGCGGGCGCGCGGGGCTGGCCATGCCGGGCGATGTAGGCCGGCGAGGCGCAGAGCACGCTGTAGATGTTGCCGAGCTGTTTGGAGATGAAGCCGGAATCCGGCAGCTGCGGGGCGGTCACCACCGAGATGTCGTAGCCCTCCTCGAGAATGTCGGTGGTGCGATTGGCCAGGGTCAGGTCGAAGCTGACCTCCGGGTACTGCTCGCTGTATTCGGCGACGGCCTTGATCAGATAGTGATGGCCGATACCGGTCACCGCATGAACCTTCAGATTGCCGGCGGGGCGCGCATGGGCCTGGCTGGCCTCGGCCTCGGCCTCCTCGATATAGCCGAGGATCTGCTCGCAGCGCTGCAGGTAGCGCTGGCCGGCTTCGGTGAGGGCGATGCGCCGGGTAGTGCGGTGCAGCAGGCGGGTGCGCAGATGCGTCTCCAGGGAAGCGACCGCCCGCGAGACGTAGGAGGTGGTCAGGTCGCGGCGGGTCGCGGCGGCGGTGAAGCTGCCGGTTTCCGCCACGCAGACGAAGATGCGCATGTGGGAGAGGATGTCCATGGATCGCTGTTCTGCTGGATGACGAAGGGCCGGGCACGTCAGGGGCGCTCCGCCAGCCGCTCACGGGCAGGAAGTCTGCCAAGGATTATGGCTTTTTAGTACAGAATTCATCATCAAACTGTCGCCTTATTCTCCTGCGTGCACCCTCTTAAAATTGATCTGACTCAAGTTTCTCCGCCCTCCTCCCGCACATCAGGATAATTACAGTGCCTCGCAATCTGTGGTCGGGCCTCTGCCTGTCCAGTCTGCTCGCTGTGCTCTCGACGCTGTCCGGCTGCATCGACAGCCGTGGTATCGCCCCCCAGGCCGAGCGTCTGAACGACGCCAGGCTGCTCACCGACAAGATGCTCCGCAAGGCCGCCAGGGAGGCGCAATGGCCACGCGACCACTGGTGGCAGGCCTATGGCGATCCGCAGCTGGACGCCTGGGTCGAGCTGGTCCTGGCCGGCAGCCCGAGCCTGGCCGTGGCGGCCGCGCGGCTGCGTCAGGCCAGGGCGCTGGCCGGAGTCGCCGAGTCGGAGCATGCGCCGCAGGTGGAATTCGACGCCTCGATGCAGCGCAAGCGCTGGCCGGGCGACTATTTCTACGGCCCCGGCGTGCTCGGCCGCACCACCAGCTGGAACAACACCTCGGCGCTGGGCCTGAGCTACGACCTGGACCTCTGGGGCCGGCTGCGCAGCGACACCGAGCGGGCCCTGAGCCTCGCCGAGGTGGCGGCGACCGAGGAGCGCGCCGCGGCGCTGGAGCTGCAGAGCAACGTGGTTGCCACCTACATCCAGCTGGCCCTGCACCACGCCCGGCTGGACATCGCCGAGGCCGAACTCGAGCAGCGCGAACAGCTCTTGACCCTGGCCCGCGAACGCCTGGCGATCGGCCTCGGCACCCAGTTGGAGATCAGCGAGGCCGAGGCGCCGCTGCCGGAGGCCCACCGCCGGATCGACCTGATCCACGAGGCCATCGCCCTGACCCGCAACCAGCTGGCCGCCCTGGCGGGCAAGGGGCCGGGCGAAGGGGCGCGGCTCGCGCGGCCGAAGCTGTCGCTGCACGGCGAGCCCGCCCTGCCGTCGAACCTGCCGCTGGAGCTGCTCGGCCGGCGCCCGGACGTGGTGGCGCGGCGCTGGCAGGTGGCCGCCGAGGCGCGCGGCATCGAGGTGGCCAAGGCGGACTTCTACCCCAACGTCGACCTGCTGGCCAGCCTCGGCTCGGCCGCGGTGCAGGGCAGTCCGCTGAACGTCCTGCGCTACAACAACCTCACCTACAGCTTCGGCCCGGCCCTGAATCTGCCGGTGTTCGACGGCGGGCGTCGGCGCGGCCAGCTCGGCGCCGCCACGGCCGCCTACGACCTGGCCGTCGAGCAATACAACCAGACCCTGGTGGAGGCGCTCAAGAGCGTGTCCGACCAGTTGATCCGCCTGCATTCGCTGCACGAGCAGAAGATCTTCGTCGGCCACGGCCTGGAGACCGCCGAGCGCCGCTATCACCTGGCCGAGGAGGCCTACCGCCGCGGCCTGACCGACTACCGCGCGGTGCTCGAGGCGCAGACCCAGCTGTTCGACCAGCAGTTCCTCGAACAGCAGGTGCATGCCGCCCACCTGACCGCCCAGGCCAGGCTCTGGGTGGCGCTCGGTGGCGGTGTACTGGTGGAAGACAGCGGCCCTGCCGCCGGGCAACTGGACGCTCGCGAAGTCTCCCTGCACCTCCCCGGCCGTCACTGAGGAATCTCCATGAAAACCGTGGCTGACGCGCCGGTCGGCGCCTTCCGCCGTGCCCTGGGCGACTGGGCACTGAGCGAGGGGCTGACCTGGGTGTTCGTGTTCAAGGCCCTGCTGACCGCCTTCGTCGCCCTCTGGCTGGCCTATCGCCTGGAGCTGCCGCAGCCCAGCACCGTGCTGGCCACGGTGTTCATCGTCATGCAGCGGCAGAGCGGCGAAGTGCTGGCCAAGAGCTTCTACCGCATCGTCGGCACCCTGCTGGGCCTGGCGATGATGGTCACCCTGATCGCCCTGTTCAACCAGGAGCGCGTGCTGTTCCTGCTCTGCCTGGCGCTCTGGGTCGGCCTGTGCACCGCCGGCGCGGCGCGCTACCGGGATTTTCGCGGCTACGCCTGCGTGCTCGCCGGCTATACCGCGGTGATGATTGGCCTGCCGGCCACCCTCGACCCGGAAGGCGCCTTCATGCAGGCCCTGTGGCGGGTGCTGGAAATCACCGTGGGCATTCTCTGCACCGGCCTGGTGATGGGCCTGATCCTGCCGCAGACCAGCGGCGCCACCCTGCGTAGCACCCTCGCCACGCGCTTTCGCGATTTCGCCGGCTTCGCCTGCGCCGGACTGGCCGGCGAGCTCGAGCCGCAACGCATGGAAGAGATCAGCGCACGCTTCGCCGCCCAGGCGGTGGCCCTGGAGAACCTGCGCAACGCCAGCGCCTTCGAGGACCCGAGCATCCGCCTGCGCAGTGGTCGCCTGGCGCGCCTGAACAATGAGTTCATGGTGCTCTCGACGCGCTTCCACGCGCTCTACCAACTGCTCCAGCGCCTGCAGGGCGAGGCCGGCGACAGCGTGCTGGAGGCGCTGCAGCCATGCCTGGCGCCGGTCGGCGCGGAGCTCGCGCCGCTCGCCGGGCGCCTGTACAGCGAGCAGGATGCGGCGAACCTGGCCCAGGGCCTTGAGACCAGCCAACAGGTGCTGATGCAGCGCATCCGCGACGGCCGCCAGCAACTCGTCGAGCGGCAGGCCGAGGAGGCGCAGCTGACCGACTTCAACACCGCCGCCGAGTTGCTGTTCCGCTTCACCGACGACCTGCACGGCTATGCCCAGACCCAGGCCTCGCTAGCTGAGCAGCACCACAGCCGGGAAAAATGGAAGGGCAACTTCACTCCGCGGGCCAACGGCCTGGCCGCAGCGGTGGCGGGCATTCGCTGCGCCCTGCTGATCCTGCTGCTCAGCGCCTTCTGGCTGGCCAGCGCCTGGCCCAGCGGCAGCACCTTCGTGCTCACCGCGGGACTGGTCTCGGCACTCTGCTCGACCTCGGCCAACCCCGCACGCCTGAGCCGCCAGCTGCTGGTCGGCGCGAGCGGCAGCGCGGTGGTCGGCTTCGTCCTGCAGTTCTGGGTATTCCCCTGGCTGGACGGCTTCACCCTGCTCTACGCCTCGCTGGTGCCGGTGATCGCCTTCGGCGCCTTCCTCCTCGCCCGTCCGCAGCCCCTCGGCTACGGCGTCGGCCTGCTGATCTGGTTCTGCATGCTCGCCCTGCCGGCCAACCAGACCCACTACCTGCCCTATCGCTTCTTCAACGAGTCCCTGGCAGTGCTGGCTTCCATGGGCCTGGTGGTGGTGTCCATGCTGATCCTGCCGCCCGACCGCCCCTGGCTGTGGCGACGTCTGGAACAGGACCTGCGGATGCGCGTGGTGTTCGCCGTCAGCGGCAAGCTCAGGGGTCTGGTCGACGGCTTCGAGAGCGGCACCCGCGACCTGCTCAACCAGGCCTATGGTCTGGCGGCTCGGCAGCCGGAGGTACAGCGCCGGCTGCTGCGCTGGATGTTCGCCGTGCTGGAGATCGGCCATGCGGTGATCGAGCTGCGCCAGGAGCAGGCTGCGCTGCCGGACGAGCCCTGCTACGCCGAGGAAGCCCCCTGGCGGCTCGGCATCCGGGCGCTGGGCCGCGCGCTGGTGCGCCTGTTCATCCAGCCCGACGAGGCCAACCGGCTGCGCGCCCTGGCCGCGGTCGAGCAGGCTATCCAGGCGGTGCGCGACACCCCCGAGCCACGCCCGCCGCAATTCGACACCTCGCCGCTGCGCCGGGTCCTCAGCTACCTGCACTTCATCCGCAGCTCGCTGCTCGACCCCCGCTCGCCGCTGGCCGAGGGTTCCGCCAACGCTGCCGGGAGAGTCGTCCATGCCCCGTGAAATCGCCCTGTTCGGCGTCTACATGCCGAGCCTGACCCTGCTGTTCCTGGCCATCCTGGCCGGCGGCTGGGCCCTCGACCGGCTGGTCGCCTGGTGCGGCCTGTACCGCCACGCCTGGCACCCGACGCTGCTGCGCATGAGCCTGTTCACCTGCCTGTACGGGCTCCTCGCCCTGTACATCTACCGCTGATCGCCACCCCACATAGGCCCGGATATGTCCTGGAAAAAAGTCATCAGTGTCGTCTTTACCCTGCTGGTCGCCGCCGTGGCCGCCTACCTCGTGCGCACGCTGTGGGTGCACTACATGGATTCGCCGTGGACCCGCGACGGCCGGGTGCGCGCCGAGGTGATCAACATCGCCCCGGACGTCGCCGGCCTGGTGGTCGAGGTGGCAGTGAAGGACAACCAGCAGGTCAAAAAGGGCGACCTGCTGCTGCGCATCGACCCCGAGCACTACCGCCTGGCGGTGAAGCAGGCTGAGGCCCTGGTGGCCGCGCGCAAGGCCGAGCTGCAGATGAACCAGGAGAACGCTCGACGGCGGATCGACCTGGACGCGATGGTGGTGTCGCGCGAAAGCCGCATCAACGCCAGCCACCTGGCCCATGCCGCCCAGGCCGACTACCAGGAGGCGCTGGCGCAGCTCGACCTGGCCTGGCTCAACCTGGGCCGCACCGAGGTGCGCGCGCCGGTGGACGGCTACGTCACCAACCTCAACGTCTTCGAAGGCGACTTCGCCAACCGCGGCGAGCCGGCCCTGGCCCTGGTCGACAGCCACTCCTTCTACGTCTACGGCTACTTCGAGGAAACCCGCCTGCCGCTGATCCGCGTCGGCGACAAGGCCGAGCTGCGGCTGATGAGCGGCGAGCGCCTGAGCGGCCGGGTCGACAGCATCGCCCGCGGCATCTACGACCGCGACAACCCGGAAAGCCGCGAGCTGGTCGCCGACGTCAATCCGACCTTCAACTGGGTGCGCCTGGCCCGCCGGGTGCCGGTGCGAATCCATATCGACGAGGTGCCGCCGGAGGTGACCCTGGCGGCCGGCCTGACCTGCACGGTGATTGTCACTCCCAGCGCCGACACGCCGCGTCCGGTGCCGGATCGCTGGTAGGCTCGCCCCCGCCATCGCCAGCCAGCTGGTTCCTGCCACTGGCGCCGCCGATCTTGGGGATTGACCGGTCACTTTCGTATGACTTCGAAGACACCCAATAAAATCGACTCGTCATAACCAACAGAAAAACAGGCCGCTCCTTTCCGGAAACTTCCCCCTCCTCACCCGACGACTTCCGCCATCACTTTTCCGCCCCCGAAAAGCCTTCAGCGAATATATTCATACGCAACTTCTCACTACTGCCACCGACGAAAAAGGCGGCGCGCATTGTTGCGCATGCGTATATCAGCTATCGGAAAATACCGGCCAAAATGGGCAACAAATGCGCCTTTCCAGGTTTCCGGGGCCTTGGCGGTCTGTTGGCATGGTATTGCATACGGCCATTGTTGCTCATCCGCTCAACAGTCCTTGTTGTTATTGCCTATGTAATGCTTTTTTCACAAGTTCTAAAATGAACTCACCTTCCGGAAAGAAGTTACCAAACCGGAAGCAACCCATTGCCCAACAGCAGCATTCACAAGTTGGACACATACTTCACCCGGCTCATGCGAGGCCGGGCAAGTTCTCGATAAAGTTTCGCTCTATAGGTGATCTTCGATGAAAGCGTTAGCCTTGCTGGCTTTGGCTGGGGTTTCGTGCATGGTGGCGGCCGACGAACAGCCGACGACCGCGAACAACCCGGAAACGTTGGAAGTTGAACGCTACGAATATGCGATGGATCTGGATATTGCTCGGGTCATCAAGAGCCCCGATATCCCGGATGTCTGCGGGGTCGTGCCGGTGCAGATGACCTATGAGGACCACCAGGGCAAGCGCCATATCCTGGAATACCTGGTCATGGGCAAGGGCTGCCTGAACGGCTGACCGCCCGCGCTCCGGCAGCATAGGCATCTGCATATCTCATCGCCTTCGGGGAGTTCTTGATCCAAGGGCTTGCCGGGCAAAGGCAGTAAGCTCCTCAGGCGTGTAATGCTCCAGGGTGTCGCACATGGCCAACAGCTGATACAGGCCTGCCAGCAGAGCAGGTCTCGCTCTCTGCACGCATCAGACGAGCCGGCAAGGGAGCAGCCGCTTGCACAGGTACCCGTTTCCCCGTGCCCTCCCGGCGCTTGGGTTTGGCCGGTCGCGTCAGGGCAACCCGTGTTTCGGCCAGCCACTGGACCGCTGGCGTGCCCTGATACGCTACAGGACGGGTCTCCTTGAAGGCCACCTCACGCAGTGACCACGATCGATCCGCCTGGCGCACCCGGGAACCCGCCTTGACCCGCACCAGCCAGTGCCACCCCTGGGCAGACCACGCGCGCCGGTGAGCGACCGAATCGCCTTCGCGATCGACCCTATGCCTCAGGGGGCGGTCGAAGGCTTGCTGCTCCAACCAGCTCATTCGCTGCGATAGCTCATCCAGGTGTGGCATTAGCGGCTGCACTTCAGTCGTGCGTGTACTCAGCAGGCCGTCGGCCGTACTCAAGTTCTGCGCCGGCGAACAGATCGGCGCACCGTCGCGGTCAGCCACCAGCAGGCTGCTTTGCAGCTCGTACCCCACATCGTATTGATAGTAGTGGCTTGACCAGATCGACCGGCTGGACGCGGTCGTTGTGCAGAAACCGCCACAGGGCCTGTGTGTGCGAAGACCTTGTCGCCCTGGGGCAGGGCTTTCATGCCTGCTGACAGCGCCGATAGCGCGTTACAGTGGCCCATGACCAATTTTTCGTACCGTTTTTACCCCTCGGACCTCAAGCCCGAGAGATTCAAATCCATGCGGCTTATTTGTAACCCAAGACCGAGATGTGTAGATACCCATGCCTATCGAGCAGGGGGAATACGAGCGAAGCGGTTACACTCCCCCCTGCTGATCGCCGGCGAATAAACCGCCCCGGACGCAACCGGCCGGCCGCTCTCTCGAGTAGGGCGGCCCGCCTTGTCAAATCCACAACCAGCTGCTGGCATGAAGATAGCCGTGCGGTCGATGCTGCAATGGCCGCTTTTCAACCTGGAATACGAGGGAGCGAAGATGCAGAGGAAAGATCTGCCGGGATGGCTGCTGGCCGCCGGTCTGGGACTTGCCGCACCACTTGGCATGGCGGCACAGGACGAGGTGAGCGCAGAACAGGTGATAGCCGCCCTGGAGGACACCTTCGGCGTGACGCCGGGCGAACGGCGCAATCATATCAAGGGGACCTGTGCAGTCGGCGAGTTCGTCGGCCTGCCCGCTGCGGCCGCCTGGTCACGCTCGGCGCTGTTTTCCGGCAAGCCCGTGCCGGTCATCGCGCGCTTCTCGCTGCCGGGCGGCAACCCCAAGGTACCCGACACGGCGAAGAGCGCCCGGGGCATGGCTCTGGAGTTCAAGCTCGGCGACGGCCGCCTGCAGCACATGACCATGCTCAACACCCCGGTATTCGGCGCGGCGCACCCCAGGACCTTCCTCGATCTGATCGTCGCCCTGAAGCCTGACCCGGCCACCGGCAAACCCGACCCGGCCAAGCTCGAAGCCTTCAAAGCCAGCCACCCGGACAGCCTGGCGCAGGCGCAGTTTCTGAGCGAACACAACCCGCCACCTAGCTTCGTCAACAGCAGCTACTTCGGCATCCACACGTTCAAGTTCATCGACAGCACCGGCAAGACCACGCTGGTGCGCTGGCGCTTCGTGCCCCAGGACGGGGAGCAGCGCCTCTCCGACGAGGAGCTGAAGAGCCTGCCGGCCAACTTTCTCGAGGAGCGGCTGATCGAGCGCACCGCTCAGGGCCCGGTGCGCTGGGACATGCTGGTGAGCATCGGCCAGCCCGGCGACCCGGAGCACGACCCGACGGTGGCCTGGCCGGAAAACCGCGAGCAGGTGAAGGTCGGCACCCTGACCCTGAGCGCGGCGGTGCCGCAGAAGGGCGCCGCGTGCGAGGAAATCAATTTCGATCCGCTGGTGATGGCCGAGGGCATCGCCCCAACCGACGACCCGATCCTGCTGTTCCGCTCGCCATCCTATGCGGTTTCCTTCGCCAAGCGACTGGGCGGGCAGTAACGGAACACCCGCCATACCGGCGTCCGCGCCATCAGCGAAGCGGCTAGGACGCCCCAGCCCGACCTCGTGGAAAGCGGCCTCGCCAACCTGGTCCAATCCGGCCCGCTGTCTCCCGCTGCAGGCTCTTTGAGCGCAACGGCAGACTGGGCGAGAATCCTGACTTTCCCATAGGCTCGCCGGAGGTGGCGTCGTGGAGCAGCTGAAACAGAAAATCCTCGAGCAAGGCAGCGTGCTCTCGGAGCAGGTACTGAAGGTGGATGCCTTCCTCAATCATCAGGTCGATCCGCTACTGATGCAGCAGATCGGCCGGGAATTCGCCCGACGCTTTCGCGACCTGGGCATCGACAAGGTCGTCACCATCGAGGCCTCGGGCATCGCGCCGGCGCTGATGGCCGCGCTGGAGCTGGGCGTGCCGCTGGTCTTCGCCCGCAAGCACCGCTCGCTGACCCTGACCGACAACCTGCTGACCGCCCAGGTCTACTCCTTCACCCGGCAGGTGGAGAGCACCGTGGCCGTTTCCGCCAGCCATCTGGCGGCTGGCGAGCGGGTGCTGATCGTCGACGACTTCCTGGCCAATGGCCAGGCTGCACTGGGCCTGGCGTCCATCGTCCGCGAGGCCGGGGCGCGGCTGCTCGGGATCGGCATCGTCATCGAGAAGTCCTTCCAGCCCGGCCGTCGGGCGCTGGAGGAGCAGGGCTATCGGGTCGAATCCCTGGCGCGGATCGCCTCGCTCGCGGGTGGCCAGGTACGCTTTATGGAGTGAGCAGAAACGACGAAGCCGCCCGCAGGCGGCTTCGTCTCCGGCCAGCTCGCGATCAGAGACCGGACATCTTGCCGATGGCGTCCTTCAGCTCGTCGTCCGAGCAGTCGGCGCAGGTGCCTTTCGGCGGCATGGCGTTGAAGCCGGCGATCGCCGACTGGAGCAGGCCGTCGAGACCGCCCTTGGCATCGGCACGGGCCTTCCAGTCGGCGCTGTCGCTGACTTTCGGCGCGTTCAGCAGGCCGGTGCCGTGGCAGGCGTTGCAGAACTTGGCGACAACCTCATCGCCAGTGCGCGCAGCACCGCCGCTGGCGCCGGCGGCAACGGCGCCGATGCCCTCGCATTCCTGACCGGCCACGCAGACTTCACCGACCGGCTTGAGACGCTCGGCGATTTCCTCGTTGGTCGCGGCCTGAGCGCTCGCCGCCCACAGGGCCAACACAGCGACCGGTGCCGCCAACATCTTGATCAGATTCACCCTTACCCCCCTCATCGTGGCTGGTTACGTGCGCCCGCGGCCACGGGTTTTCGCGAGCGGGCGGGAGTATAACCTTATGAAAGGCAGGCTGAAATAAGTGGATACAAGGCAGACATGCGGCACGGGAGCACCACCGCGCCGCTCAGAAATGCGCCGGAGTGGAGGCGCTGATCAGCCGCGCCGGGGTTCCGAAGGAGTTGCGGAAGCGGTGTGGCTGGCCAGCGACGAGGTAGTAGCTGTCGCCGCTTTCGAGGATGTGCAGCTGCTCGCCGACTTGCAGCTCCAGGCGCCCCTCGACGAGGATGCCGGCTTCCTCGCCCTGGTGGACGAGCAGCGCCTCGCCGCTATCGGCTCCCGGCGGGTAGGTCACCGAGAGGAAGGCGAGTGCCCGGTCGGGATGGTCCCGGCCGACCAGGCGCATGCTCAGCGGCCCGCGGGACAGCTCGGCCTGCTCGGCGGCACGATAGACCACCGGAGGGCAAGTTTCCACGACGAGGTCGTGGGAGAAGAACTCCATCAGCGACATGGGAATGCCGCCGAGAACCTTCTTCAGGGAGCTGATCGAGGGGCTGACACTGTTCTTCTCGATCATCGAGATGGTGCTGTTGGTGACGCCCGCACGCTTGGCGAGTTCACGCTGGGAGAGGCCTTTGAGCTTGCGTATGGATTGCAGTCGAATGCCGACGTCCAAGGCGGGAATCCTCTCGGGGGCCTGAACAAGTTGTGGCTAATGATGGCAATGGCGTTCAGTATTTACAACGCTCTGCCGCAAATTCCATTCAGCCCTGCCAGGACCGGGCGACCCGCCGCACATTGCAGAACAGTTGGTAGGCGATGGTGCCGGCCGCCGTCGCCACCGCAGCGGCCGACACCTGGGCGCCCCACAGTTCGACCCGGCTGCCAAGGCCGGCCCGGGGCAGGTCGGTGAGGTCCACGGTGAGCATGTCCATCGACACCCGGCCGATCAGCCGCGCCGGCTGGCCGTCGATGGCAACCGGCGTGCCGCCCGGCGCATGCCGCGGATAGCCGTCGGCATAGCCCAGAGCGACCACCCCGACGCGCGTCGGCCGCTGGCTGACGAAGTGCGCGCCATAGCCCACCGGCTCGCCGGCCGGCAGGTCGCGCACGCTGATGATCCTCGACTCCAGGGTCATCACCGGCTGCAGGCGCGCCGCCTGTTCCTGATACTGCTCGAAGGGCGTGGCGCCGTAGAGCATGATCCCCGGCCGCAGCCATTCGTTGTCCTGGCCGCGGCGGAACAGCTGCGGCCAGCCAAGCAGCGCCGGCGAATTGCGCAGGCTGAACTCCGCCGAAAGACCGCCGGTCGCCGCCTCGAACTGCGCCAGCTGCTCGGCGACCCGCGGGCAGTCCAACTCGTCGGCCCTGGCGAAATGGCTCATGGTGACGATCTTCGCCGCCTTGCCGCTGGCCAGGAGGCGCGCATAGGCCGCCCGGTAGTCGGCCGCCGCGAAGCCAACCCGGTGCATGCCGGAGTCGAGCTTCAGCCAGCAGGTCAGCGGCCGCGCCAGAGGCGTGCGCTCGATGGCTTCCAGCTGCCAGGGCGAATGCACCACGCACCACAGCCCGTGGCGCTCGATCAGGCCCAGTTCCTCCGCCTCGAAGAAGCCCTCCAGCAGCAGGATCGGCGCGGCGATGCCGGCCTCGCGCAGCTCCAGCGCCTCCTCGATGCAGGCCACCGCGAAGCCGTCGGCCTCCGCCTCCAGGGCCTGGGCGCAGCGCACCGCGCCGTGCCCGTAGGCGTCGGCCTTGACCACCGCCAGGGCCTTGGCACCACTCAGCTCACGGGCCAGACGGTAGTTGTGACGCAGAGCGGCGAGGTCGATCAGGGCACGGGCAGGACGCATGGCGGGGTATTCGTCTCGGACGGGAAAGGATTAGGGCAGTGCGGCGACGACCGCCATCTCCACCCGGGCATCGGAGCTGTACAGCCGGGCCTCGACACAGGCCCGCGCCGGCGCGCAGCCGGCCGGCAGCCAGGCGTCCCACACCGCGTTGAGGCCAGCGTAGTCGGTGGCCATGTCTTTCAGGTAGATGGTCACCGATAGCAGCCGCGACCTGTCGCTGCCGGCCTCGGCGAGCAGTCGGTCGACGTTGGCCAGGGTCTGCCGGGTCTGTTCCTCGATGCCGCCGCCGTAGTCGTCGGCCAGTTGCCCGGCCAGGTAGACAGTGCCGTTGTGGACGACGATTTCGCTGTAGCGCGCTTCAGTTCGCAGGCGCCGGATGGACATGGGTGGAGTTCTCCTGGGAATTGCCGTAGCGGGAAATGTCGAGGCCCGCGGCGCTGATCTGCGGGCGCTTGCGCGCCAGCAGGTCAGCCAGCAGGCGGCCGGAGCCGCAGGCCATGGTCCAGCCCAGTGTACCGTGCCCGGTGTTGAGGAACAGGTTGCGGTAGCGGGTCGCTCCCACGATCGGCGTGCCGTCCGGGGTGGCCGGACGCAGGCCGGTCCAGAACTCGGCGCGGGCCAGGTCGCCGCCGCGCGGGTAGAGGTCGCCTACCACCAGCTCGAGCGTCTCGCGCCGGTGCGGATCGAGGGACAGGTCGAAGCCGGCGAGCTCGGCTATGCCGCCGACACGGATGCGCGCATCGAAGCGGGTGATGGCGACCTTGTAGGTCTCGTCGAGGATGGTCGAGGTCGGCGCCATGGCCGGATCGACGATGGGAATGGTCAGCGAGTAGCCCTTCAGTGGGTAGATCGGCGCGCGGATGCCCAGCGGCGCGAGCAGCTGTGGCGAGTAGCTGCCGAGGGCCAGCACGTAGTGGTCGGCGTGCTCCAGCCGGCCGTCGATCCGCACGCCGGCGATGCGCTCGCCATCGCTCTCCAGGCGCTCGACGTGCTGCCCGAAGCGGAACTCCACACCAAGCGCAGCGGCCATTTCCGCCAGGCGGATGGTGAACAGGTGGCAGTCGCCGGTCTGGTCGTTGGGCAGTCGCAGGGCGCCGGCGAGCCGGTCTGCGACGCCGGCCAGGGCAGGCTCGACACGGGCGATGCCGGCGCGGTCGAGCAGCTCATAGGGCACTCCGGAACGCTCCAGCACGGCGATATCCTTGGCCGCGGCGTCCAGCTGCCGCTGGCTGCGAAACAGCTGGGTGGTACCCAGCTGACGGCCCTCGTAATCGATACCGGTCTCGGCACGCAGCTCATCGAGGCAGTCGCGGCTGTACTCGGACAGGCGCACCATGCGCTCCTTGTTCAGCGCGTAGCGCTCAGCGGTACAGTTTCGCAGCATCTGCGCCAGCCAGAGGTACTGGCGGGGGTCGGCGGTCGGCCTGATGGCCAGCGGCGCATGGCGCTGCAGCAGCCACTTGAGGGCCTTGAGCGGCACCCCGGGCGCCGCCCAGGGCGAGGCGTAGCCGGGCGACACCTGGCCGGCGTTGGCGAAGCTGGTTTCCATGGCCGGCGCGGCGGCGCGATCGACCACCACCACCTCGAAACCGGCCCAGGCCAGATAGTAGGCAGTGGTCGTGCCGATCACCCCGCTGCCAAGTACCAGTACGCGCATGACGGTCTCCCCCTCCTGCGAGCTGTAAAACCTTGAATGTCTGCAGTATAAAAAGCCGCAGCCAGCGGCTTTCACTATTTGAAAGTCTATATTCAGGTGTTTTTTCAAGAGCGGGCGCCTGCGCCCGGAGAATCCATCGTGAGAACCCAGCATCAGAGCCGCCGCGAGCTGGACCGGATCGACCGGCACATCCTGCGCCTCCTGCAGCAGGAGGGGCGCATCTCCCTCACCGAGCTGGGCGAGCGGGTCGGCCTGTCCACCACCCCCTGCACCGAGCGGGTCCGCCGCCTGGAGCGCGAGGGCTTCATCCTCGGCTATGCGGCGCGGCTGAATCCGCAGTACCTGAAGGCCGGCCTGCTGGTGTTCGTGGAGATCAGCCTGGCCTACAAGTCCGGTGACATCTTCGAGGAGTTCCGCCGGGCGGTGCTGAAGCTGCCCCAGGTGCTGGAATGCCACCTGGTATCCGGCGACTTCGACTACCTGCTCAAGGCGCGCATCTCGGAGATGGCCTCCTACCGCAAGCTGCTCGGCGACATCCTGCTGAAGCTGCCCCATGTGCGCGAGTCGAAGAGCTATATCGTCATGGAAGAGGTCAAGGAAAGCCTGGAGCTGCCAGTGCCGGATTGAATCGACTCCAACTATCCCGACGATCCGGCCACGACATCATCCTGCGGCGCCTATTTGCCCAAGTATTGGCCGCCATGCGGGATGTCGAGATAGGCTCTCTCTCGCTTGATATCAGGACCCAGATGAGCAAAGCGTGAGGCAGGAATACATCCATTGGTTAAATCGGATACGAGCGAGCCGAGATTATATTCCTGCCAATGGATAAGCACTTACAGAAAATTAACCCGATATTTATCGCCATAGCCCGACAGCACCCGATGCACATGGCTGCAGAGCGATTGGAAGCTCCGGTAGGCGCTCAGGGGCAGCCATTCGTACTTGCTCTTCCGCCAGAGCATCTCGATCAGGTTGAGTTCAGGCGAGTACGGAGGCAGGAAAATCACGTGGACTCGTTGTGCCCGCCACTCCACCCGCTTGCGCTGAAACAAGGCGGAGCGATGGGGGCTGGCATTGTCGAGCACGACGATCGCAAAGGCGTCGGGCGACTTCTGCTCGATCAGGCGGTCGAAGGCTTCGATGACCACCTCCGTCGTCGCGGTAGCGGTCGTCGTGTGATGGATCAGCTTGCCCTGGCGACTCAGCAAGCCCTGCACGTTCAGGCGTCGGCTACGCGAGAAGGCCGGCAGTTCCAGCGGTTGGCCCACGGAGCTCCAGGCGTAAGGCAAGGCGGATCTTTGCGAAAACCCGGACTCGTCGAAA
>NZ_BAAGYK010000161.1:356-990 GCF_054779355.1 Azotobacter armeniacus | reverse complement strand
ACCTGGAGGGCGTGGTGGTCGATTGCCCGACCATCGGAGTTTCGTTTGCATTTCATGGAGGTATTGTCTCTCAATATGACAATACTTTCGATAGGCTTAGTAACCGCCACTGCTGTCGTGGCTGCGGTGGGAAACGCCACGACCTTTCATTCGGGGCGTCAGTTCGCCGCCTGGCTGGGACTGGTTCCCCGGCAAACCGGTACCGGCGGTCAAGTCCGACAACTGGGGCTGAGCAAGCGCGGCGACAGCTACCTGCGCATGCTGTTGACGCACGGGGCTCGCTCGATCGAAAGCGATCCATAAACCCCATCTGTTGACGGCCGTGCCGGTCTTTTACAGTGGCGCCGTCGGAGTGCAGTTCCACGGCAGCAGCGCCTCGTAGTCTTCGACGCCTTGCGCTGCCGGCAGGCGTTCGAGGACGTGGCGCAGCCAGGCGTAGGGCTCCTGTCCGTTGGCCCTGGCGGTTTCCACCAGGCTGTAGAGCTGCGCGCTGGCCGTCGCGCCTTTGGGCGTGTCGCTGAACAGCCAGTTCTTGCGGCCGATGACGAACGGCCGAATGGCCCGTTCGGCACGATTGTTGTCGATCGGCAGGTAGCCCGCCTCGGTATAGCGAATGAGCCGGCTCCAGTTGCTA
>NZ_BAAGYK010000161.1:0-346 GCF_054779355.1 Azotobacter armeniacus | reverse complement strand
CGATGACGAACGGGCGAATGGCCCGTTCGGCACGGTTGTTGTCGATCGGCAGGTAGCCCGCCTCGGTATAGCGAATGAGCCGGCTCCAGTTGCCGGCCAGATAGTTCACCGCCTTGCCCAGGGCAGTCTGCGCCGTGACCTGCGGCTGGGTCTTGTCCAGCCAGGCCTTGAGCTGGGCGAGGACCGGCAGGCTGCGCTGCTGGCGCGCCTCCAGGCGTTCGGCATCGCTGGCCTGCTTGAGTTCGCGCTCGATGGCATAGAGCCGATTGATCCAGGCCAACGCCTGGTCGGCGCGCCCGATCTTGCCTTTGGGCTGCACCTGCTGCGCCTCGACGAACTTGCGCCG
>NZ_BAAGYK010000160.1:0-523 GCF_054779355.1 Azotobacter armeniacus | reverse complement strand
ACCATTTGGCTCATAAACTCTCCCGCTTTTCACATGGCACGCCTTTTTGAAGGGGATTGGAGAGGCTCTCACGGCACTGTTCGATTTTTTCACAACCTCTCAGCTCTGGTTGGGATGGGGATGGCTTGAAAAGGGTGGGGGAATGAGATCTGTCTTCAAACCGGTCATCTTTTGGCCAAATGCCTATCGATCAGCGGTGCTACGTCAGTAGCAAAGGTGTTGGCTAGATTGTGGTCTCCATCGGAGAAAACATGCATCTCGGCCTGCGGGAGCAGTGAAGCCAAGCGCTGCCCTACGCTAACGGGGCTGATCGGGTCTGCATTACCCCATAGCAGCAGTGTCGGAACCTGCAGCGTGACCAGCCGAAGCGACAGGTCTTCATGGTAGTTCCCAAACCAGCGCGGCACAGTCGGGTTAGCTGCGAAGAAGGACGGTCGCCAATCTTCCGCGCCTAGACCTGCCATATCGATCCCACCCGACGTCACTGTCAGCACCAGATGAGTGACCAGTTCAGGCCGCTCCA
>NZ_BAAGYK010000159.1:0-2832 GCF_054779355.1 Azotobacter armeniacus | reverse complement strand
ACGCCGTCGACGGTCTCGCTGCAGGCCGAGCGCGGTTTGGCGAACTGGCCGGCCATGCGCCCCACCTTGACCACCGGACAGCCGGCGGCGAAGGTCATGGCGATTGCCATCTGCAATAGCACTTTTAAGGTGTCAGCGATCTTGGTCGAGGAGAATTCGGCGAAGCTTTCCGCGCAATCGCCGCCCTGCAGCAGAAAGGCGCGCCCCTGGCTGACTTCGCCGAACAGTCGGCGCAACTCGCGCGCCTCGCCGGCGAAGACCAGCGGTGGATAGCCGGCCAGGGTCTGCTCCGCCTGGGTGAGATGGATGGCATCGGGGTATTCCGGTTGCTGCTGGATGGGCTTGACTCTCCAGCTGTCAGGACTCCAGTTCTGCTTCATCATCAGATCCTTGATTGGATTACGGCATGGTCGATGGATGTAACTGCTCGTTGTTGGAGAGTGATACACAGCCAGTCATGACTGTTGCTAGGTTGACGTCAGCCCAGCGCTAGAGCCTGTCATTAACCAGTGATTCGGTTACCGTTGCACCTATGCAGACGATAACCTGAGCCTTACCCAATCGATGTCAGCGATGAGGGATGCGCTTTTGTGCGCCTTGCCTGGCACCCATGTCGAATCTTCTGCTCATCGCGTCCACAGCCTGCGCAAAGTCTTCAATGCCTTGCGCTGCATCGTCCGTGGCGGCCTGCTCTGGCGCCACCGGACGCCTTTCAGCGTGCCGTCTCCTGGCAGGTGTCTTCGAAGAATTAATGCACGATCTTCGTGAGCTGATCCGAATGGCCGACAAGAGGCGCAACCCAGCGCCATGATTCTCGACAGCCGGACCCTGCAATCGACAACGTAAAACAAAACATGCACCGGTTATGACAGCGCCAGGCGACGAAAGGGCACGAAGGTCCCAGAAGCGAGCCCAGGTGGCGGCCCTGGCCGAACAGGTGCAGACGCTGAAGGGAGCGGTGGAAGTCGCCTTCCTCGACCAGGGCCATACCGGTGCATCGTAAGCGGCCGGGGATTACACCTTGCTGGCAGGTTTCCAGTTGTGCGGCAGCAGCGCGGATATCTCGCTGGCCTTCTGCGTCGGCAACCGGGTCAGCACATCTTTCAGATAGGCATAGGGATCATGCCCGTTCAGGCGTGCCGACTGGATCAGGCTCATCAGTGCAGCCGCACGCTTGCCGCTGCGCAGCGAGCCGGCGAACAGCCAGTTCGAGCGCCCGAGGGCCCACGGGCGGATCTGGTTTTCGCACCAGTTGTTGTGTGTGCCTTGCCAAGGCACGGTTGATCCGTCGGTGAAAGTCCGACCCGGCCAACTCGCGCTCCGGCCGGAAGCACAAGGAGCGGCTCAGGAGGTAACGAATGGGCTGAAGCACTGCTTGAAAAGGCTTCGATAGGAAGCCAGCGGGTCATGCGGGCCGCAACGCGAGTGAACACCGAGCAGGCCTCGAAATGCCGTCGTGGATGCCGACTCGCCACAATAACGAGGAAGGCCGGCGGCGGTACGCAAGCGAGCGTGATGAGCGCGTACCGCATCCACCGGGGTAGTGGTGGCAGCACGCATGGCGAATGATCGATCGTGCAACAAGGGAAGTCCGTGGCGGTGCCCGGCGGGCAACCGGGCAACGGCGGCCCCGTGAGGGGTGGAGTCGGCTGCTGCGGATGGCGGATGGGGGCGTAGTAGTGATGAAATCGGGTAACGCTGGTGGAGCGAAGGCCCCCTGTTGCACTACCAATGCGCAAAGCGGGAAGAGCCCGGGGATTGGCATCAGCCTATCAACCCCGCTCGATTCGGTTCGGACCCTGCAGAGCGTGTTACGGGCGAAAGCCAAGAGCGAAGCGGCCACGAGGTTCTACAGCCTGTGGGACAAGGTGTACCGGATAGACGTCCTGCTGGAGGCCTATCGGAGGTGCCGCGCCAAGCGCGGTGCGGCCGGGGTGGACGGCACGACGTTCAAGGACATCGAAGACCAGGGACTGGCCAGCTGGCTGCAAAGACTGAGACAGGAGCTGCGTACCGGACAGTATCGGTGCGCGCCCCTGTTGCGTGTATGGATTCCCAAGGCCAACGGCGGGCAACGCCCGCTGGGCATCCCGATCATCCGTGACCGGGTTGTCCAGATGGCCATGCTGCTGGTACTGGGGCCGATCTTCGACCCAGACCTGTTTCCCTGGCAGTATGGCTTCCGCGAAGGCATGGACGCCAAGATGGCGCTGCGGCGCATCCACTTCGGCATCGCCGAGCGCGGCGCCCGCGAAGTGGTGGATGCGGATCTCTCCGACTACTTCAACACGATTCCCCACGGGCACCTGCTGCGCTGTGTGGCACGCAGGATCTCCGACGGGACGGTGCTGGCGGTACTGCGCCAGTGGCTCGATGCTCCGGTGGTCGAGCGCACTGCCGAGGGCGGAGAAGTCCGCACGACGGCCGCGCGCGACACCAACCGGGGCACACCGCAAGGGGGCGTCATCTCGCCGCTGCTGGCCAACCTGTACTTCCGCCGCTTCATGCTGGCGTGGTACCAGGGTGGGTATGCCCGGCGCTTGCGAGCCGAGGTGGTCAACTACGCCGACGACTTCGTCATCCTGTGCCGACCCGGCACGGGAGAGCAGGCGATGGCGACGATGCGGCGCCTGATGGCCAAGCTGGGCCTGACGGTCAACGAACAGAAGACTCGACTGGTCAAGCTGCCGGAGGAGCGCTTCGACTTCCTGGGCTACACCGTGGGACGTTTCTACGGTCACCAGGGCAAGCCCTACTGGGGCACAGCGCCCTCGAAGAAGTCGATCAAGCGGCTGAAGGAGCGCGTACACGCCGAGACGACATCGCGCTGGA
>NZ_BAAGYK010000158.1:0-883 GCF_054779355.1 Azotobacter armeniacus | reverse complement strand
GGCACGGTGACGGATCGCGGCCAGCAGGGCAAAGGCGAGCATGACCAACGAGACATGGCGATGCCAGCCATGCCAGGAGCGGGTCTCGTTATGCTCGAGCCCCAACTCGTTCTTGGCCGTTTCGAAGGCACTTTCGATCGCCCAACGATGCCCTTCTACCCAGGCCAGCTTTTCCAGGGGCGTTCCAGCCGGCGCCCAGGTGGTGAAATAGGTCAGCTCTCCATCGACCAGGCGGCGGCGAATCAGCAGGCCCCGTGTCCACAGTCCTGTCGCGGATAGGCCATAGTCACTGGCCTCCAGGTCTGCCAGCTCCAGATAGGCCCACTCGTGCAGACGCGGTCCCTGAGTGCCTTCGCCTGCCGAGCAGCATCTCCAGGCCGAAAGCGGTAACGCCTGCGCCACCTGCTCGGCCGTGCCGGAGATCCAGGGCCTGTCAATCCAGGCCTTGACGGTATGGATGCCCTTGACACCCAGCACATAGCCTTTCCCGGCACATCGCAAGGCGGTCTCGAGATGACCCACGCCGTAGACGCTGTCGGCAGCCACCCAGGCAAAAGGCGTGTTCGCCGCGAGGGCCCGCTCGATCATGTCCTGGGCCATCCGGGGTCTGGTTGAAAATCCGATGCCCTCCGGTACCTGGGCGGCGGCCAGGCGCTCAGGGTCATCCGTCCAGACCTTGGGCAGATATAGCGCCCGGTCGATGAAGGCATGGCCATGGCGTGAGACATAGGCCGCGAAGACACCGATCTGGCAGTTGGTGATCTTGCCGGCCGACCCGCTGTACTGGCGGGCCACGCCGCAGGAGGCGTGGCCCTGCTTGAGAAAGCCGGTCTCGTCCAGAACCAGGACGGCCTCGTCGTCGGCCAGATGCTCGAGCACATAC
>NZ_BAAGYK010000157.1:0-581 GCF_054779355.1 Azotobacter armeniacus | reverse complement strand
GCCTTGATCCCGGCGTACAACGGCGAAAGGTCCTGCCGCTCGACGTAGCCCCACACCAGCCGTGCCGGATGATCCTCCGAAAGCAGACTCTCCAGGTCGCTGGGGACGCAGCTCGATCTGATTCCGGTTCGGGCGCCGCACACGCGCCGCCGCAGCCTTGAGGGACGGCGCGGGCCGTGCGTCTGGAATAGGTAGATCGTCGAACAGCTCGCCACCTGTGCCTGCCATCTCTTGCCTCCGGTCCAAACCCCGCGCCTATTCTCGCAGAGCGCAGGCCCGGTGGGTTTTTTCACAAGCTCTCAGCTCTCCAGCCTCAGCCCAGAACAGCGTGAGCAGTTGAAGGCATGCCTGTCGGCACCTGGCAGCCTTCCGCAGGACATGATCGCTACGCCCAGCAGCTGCCCGCACTGTCAGTCCAGCGAGTTACAGCCGTGGGGCTCCAATGGCGGCCTACCACGGTATCGCTGCAAGTTTTGTGGCAAAACCAGCAACCCATTGACGGGTACACCGATGGCGCGACTGCGAAAGCGCCATCTCTGGCAAGACTATGCCGAGGCGTTGACCCAGAGCCTGACGGTACG